>JALWQB010000137.1 GCA_026994795.1 Deltaproteobacteria bacterium | reverse complement strand
AAAGGGTCTTTCCTTTACATCTACTTCCACAATTGCAAGGGTGCCGACATGAATTGCTGGATGAATGCGAGAAATCCTGGCATTTACCACTTCTTCTTTGCCATCTCTGGATACGGAGAGCCTCACAAGCGCGCCTAATTTAATTTTCGGAAATTCATCCTGCGGAACCTTTATCTCCACATAATATCCCCGGTCCGTGGCCTCCAGAGAAAGTATGGGCATACCTGGCACTGAAAGATCGCCCGGTTCCTTTAATCGTCTGGTAACAACCCCTGAAAAGGGGGCATTGATGCGCGTAAAGGAGAGATTCGCCAAGGCGCTCTTTAATTCTGCCCTAAGGGCCTCAAGCTCACCTTTTGCCGCATCTCTTCTCGCCCTGCTTACATCCAGCTCTTCAGCGCTTATTGCCTTGTTCTTAAAGAGGACGAGGTCCCTTTTGTATATCCCCTGCTGGGTTGTGAAATTGGTCTTTGCTGCCTTTAGCCTTGAGCGTATCTCTGCTACTCTGGCCCGTTCCACGCGGTCATCAAGGAGGCATATTAAATCGCCCTTTTTTACAAGGTCGCCTTCCCTTAAATCCAGCCTTACAATGCGCTCTTGAACCCTTGATGATATATCCGCTGTCACTTTTGCCTTTATGGTGCCCAGATAATTCCTGCCTACAGGGAAGTCGCCTGTCAAAACAGACGCACTCTTTACGAGCGCTGGGAGGGTCTGAGGCAAGGTTACCTTGTTTAACGCCTCTTTTCTCTTTTTTACAATGTGGATAGCCCCCACCGCAAAAACCAACGCTATCAATATTAAAGCAATTCTTTTTATTAATCTTTTCATGGTCATTATCTATCCTCCTGATAACTAAGGCCATTTTGTATAATTGATATAGTTCGCCCCAGCGCCCTATCAAGTTCCGCCTTGCCCATCTCAAGGTCATAGAGTGCGCGGGTAAGTCCGGCCTTTTGATTAAGCCACTCAGCCTGTTGAAGAAGCACATCTGTTATGGTCCCTGCGCCTGTCTCATATCTTAACCGCTCAATCCTGAAAGACTCCCGTGCGCTCTCAATGGCCTTACGCTTTGCATCAATCCGCGCCCTTGCCTCTCTAATCTTAGAGAGGGCGTCTTTTATCTCTTGGACCGCCCGTAACCGTAACTCTTTAAGCTCCGATTCTTTTCCAAGATATTCATAACGGGCACGCCTTATCCTGTGGGAGATCACGCCGCCAGAAAAAATATTTAAATTGATATTAACCCCTGCATTCCATACCTCTTCATCATTATCAAGCCCGCTTCCCGCCCGCCTTCCATAATTTCCAACAAGATTAAGGCTTGGATAGTTAAGGCCCTTTTCAAGCATTATTGCCTCCTTTTTTATACGAACCTCATGCATGGCCTTTTTAACATCTGGCCTATCTTCTATGAGTTTAGTAATATCAGCAAGGTTTATCTCATACCGCCTTCCCAACACCTCACTCAAAACCCCATTTGGCTCAGGCTTATCCTCTGATACTGATAACCCCATAAGACTTGAAAGAAGATGCTGCGCCCTCACCTTTGCCTCTTTGGCGTTTATTATCCGGGCATCCTGATCCCTTAGCCGGGCGTCTATCCTCATTAGATCAACTGGCCTTACCCTGCCCACCTCAAGCCTTTTCTTTGACTCTTTCCTGATGCGCTTGAGGGCATCTAATGTCTCTTTGTGCGCCTCAAGAAGCGTATCAAGATAGAGACACTGATAAAAAACTGCCCGTATAAGGTAAGCAAGTTCCTCTCTCGTAAGATTGAGTTCTTCTTTTGAAAGCCTCTTTTCAAGCTCCTTAATCTTGAGGTTGCTTCTAAGCCTTCCCCCCTCATATATAGGAATACGGATATCAAGACCGACACTATATAGGTCTTGAGAAAAAGCGGGCGGGGTTCCGCCAAAACTCTTAATAGGCACCACCACCTGCGGATCACCTGTTCGCGTGTAAGAGCCATATAGGTCAAGTTGTGGGGAAAATGCCCCTCTCGCCTCCTCAATCTCTTCACGCTTTGAAGAAATAAGGCGCTGTTTTGCCATTATGAGCGGATTGTTTTTGAGAGCAGTCTCTACTGCAGCCTTTAGCGTAATGGATTTAGCCAAACTTTCGCTTGGCGGACAAATTATAAAACACAACAAAATAAATAATGATAATAAAGCCTCATCCTTAACTTTAAACGATTTCCTTTTGCTCATGGGCTCAAATCCATCCCCTTTCTCTAAAAATGACCTAAATCGCCCCCTTTATCTCCATTAATAATACCCCTGATATTCATATTAATAAACATATATTTATATATAGCTATATATCTATATATTTCAAGGGAAAATTTTATTAATAGCGTTTTATGATCAAGATAAGCTAATGACATTGAATTACAATTTATGCGATAAGACCTTGACTGTAAACGCTCAAGCCTATATCCTATTACTATATTGCCTAAATTCTGTGCGCCCTTCACGCCTCGAACCTTGGGCAAACTCGCCAATTGCAGGATTTAGGCATTAAATAATAGAAAAGAAGAATGGATAGATAAAAACAGGCATTCAGTATGGTTAATTTAATGCTTACTAATACTGTAAGAGAGGCAAAGAGCAGCAGGATATGGCCATTGCTATAAAACAGCAGCTAAAATTATCACAACAACTTGTTATGACCCCTCAGTTGCAGCAGGCGATAAAGCTGTTGCAGTTGTCTCGCGTGGAGCTTATAGAGACCATACAAAAGGAGCTTCAAGAAAACCCCGTATTGGAAGAGGGTGAGACATCTTCCATACCAATAGAAGAGCCTAATTCAGATATAGACCTTCCATCCCTGTCCGCATCCAATAATGAAGAGACCCCGTGGGAAAAGAATGCCCTGAAAGAAGATGAATGGAGGCAGTATTGGGAGGATGACTCAAGGCGTGTTGTCAGGTCATATTCTTTTGAAGAGAGAGAAATGCCCAATTATGAGAATATGCTTACAAGGCAGCCTGACCTTACCGAGCATCTCATGTGGCAGTTGCAAATGAGTGATATGTCAGATGAAGAACGGCAAATAGGGCTTAATATCATAGGCAATCTGGACCCATCAGGCTATCTTGAATGTTCATTAGAGGAGCTTGCAGAGGAGTTAAATGTATCTATTGAAGAGATTGAGAGGATAAGAAAGAGGATACAGTTCTTTGACCCTGTTGGGATTGCCTCGCAGAACATAAGAGAATGTCTTTTAGTGCAGTTAAATCACCTTGGCATAGATGACCCCCTTGTAAAAGCTCTCATAGATAAATACCTGCACCATATAGAAAGACAAAACATAAAGGCGATTACAAAGGCCACGCATAAAAGCGTTGAAGAGATTATATCTGCCATAGATATTATCCGCACGCTTGAGCCACGCCCCGGGAATACTTATTCATCAGGCGATATCCAGTATATAACCCCAGACATCTATATCTATAAAGTAGAAGATGATTATGTCATACAGTTAAATGATGATGACCTTCCTTATGTAAAAATTAACTCTTTTTATAAGGATATGGCGGAAAACGGTTCAAAAGGGGCTGAAAAAGACTTTATTCAAGAAAAGTACAGGTCAGCAGTCTGGCTTTTAAAGAGCATTCAACAGCGCCAGCGCACAATATATAAGGTAACAAAGAGCATCGTAAGATTTCAAAGGGAATTTTTGGATAAGGGGATCAAATACTTAAAGCCGCTTATACTTAAAGATGTCGCTGATGATGTAGGACTGCATGAATCCACTGTCAGCAGGGTAACAACAAACAAATATGCGCAGACCCCTCAGGGGCTTTTTGAATTAAAGTTTTTCTTTAGCGCAAGCCTCAGAAAGGGAGATGGAGAGGATATTGCCACAAAAATTATCAAGGAAAAGATAAAAGAGATAATCCAGAACGAAAATCCAGTAAAACCATATAGCGACAAGCAGATTGTGGATATACTTGACAAGGAAAATATAAAGATTGCAAGAAGGACTGTTGCAAAATACAGGGAACTTATGGGCATTCTGCCCTCAAGCAGGCGCAAACGCCCGCTTGCCTATAAAAAATAAAACCTAAATCCTAAATCCTGCACGGCAGAAGGGGACAAATCAGGATTTAGATAAAATTGGAGGTGTTCATGCGCATTAATGTTACATTTCGTCAGATTGAACGTTCTGATGAATTAAGGGAGTATATAGAGGAAAAATTAAAGAAGTTAAATAAATATGCTGACGGCCCTATAGATGTTAATGTCATTCTTTCTTCTGAAAAATTCAGGCAGGTTGCAGAGGTGATAGTTTCAGGGGATGGCATGAGGGCTGCCGCGAAGGAAGAGCAGGATGATATAAGGGCCGCAATAGACCTTGTATCTGATAAGATAGAAAAACAGCTCAAAAAATATAGGGAAAAGCTCATTAGCAGGCGAGGAATGCAGCAGGATATAACATCATCCACAATAGATGAGGATGATGAATCGAACATGAGCGTTATCAAGACAGAAAAAATGGATTCAAAGCCAATGTCTCTTGAAGAGGCAGTTGAGCAGTTTACTATGACTGACCGCAGCTTTATGGCCTTTAGAAATGCAGAGACCAATGACATAAATGTCCTGTACTGGAGACGGGATGGAGAGCTTGGTCTTATTGAGCCATAAGTGGATGACTGCCCATAATATTTTTTATTGGAATCTTTATCAGGTAATATATATTTTTTATGTTTATAACCCAATTTTTGTGTGATAATTGCATAATTGATGACTTTTCGCCATCCTCAAAGGATGAGGCCCT
>JALWQB010000136.1 GCA_026994795.1 Deltaproteobacteria bacterium | reverse complement strand
GCTTGCATTTTTTGAATAGCATATTACGATGTCCCCAATACATTTTTTATATTTTTCCTCGGCATGATTTTTATGAGGTAATTTTTTATGCAAAAACAGCTCCTATCATCTCTATTTCGTGGTCAGGTAATCTCTCTAACTCCCTGAAATATCGCCTAAAAAGCTTTTTTCATAACAGCAATAATCATGCCAGTTTCTCAATCCTCCTTATTCTCCACCATTAAACGCGATATTTATCCCTAAATTCATTGCCATTTATTATCGGGCTTGTCCAACAAACGGTTCAGATTGTGGTTCGTTCGCTTATGCTCACTCACACAATCTAACCTTATTCGTTAGCCTTATTTTTATTTATAGCAGAAAAAAGAGTGGGCTGTATTTGTGATAATCTTCTTCGTGCAGCTTCAAAATATTCCTTATCTATTTCAATACCAATAAACTTTCTTTCCATTTCTAATGCAGCAACCCCTGTAGAAGCAACTCCCATAAATGGGTCTAAAACAATATCACCTTTATTACTTGCAATATTTATTAAATGCTTCAATAGCCTTACTGGTTTTTGAGTCGGATGTTTAGGTTTTTTAAGTCGTTCTGGCCCCATGCAAATCGGACTTTCAAAAAAATTATGCATCTCATTTTGTTTTCCGAAATTCCATGTATGGCCTTTATTCCACATACATACGATAAGTTCACAGCTATTTAAAAAACCAGCTTTTCTAAATTTAGGGACAGGATTGGTTTTGTGCCAAACAAAAAATTGGAATGTATCAAAAATAGGATCAAAGACTTCATGCCAGCGACCAATTAAATTATATGAACAAAATGCAAATATATTGCCAGTCGGCTTTAAAATTCTTAGAAATTCGTTTTTAAAATCCGCAGGATCAAAATTTTTATCCCATTCTGCCAAGTCGTTGTTAATATCAGATCTCCAATCAAATTTCATATTACCAGTAGAATATTTACTTAAATTGTAAGGAGGATCAGTTAAAATAAAATCTACTGAATTATCTTCTAATTCTTTTAACTGAACAGAACTATCAGCGTTAAATATTTCATAATTATGCTCCATTAAGATAAGCCTCCTTGATTTTATTTAACGCTGTTTTAATTATATTAGAGGATTTTTTATATTCATCTATAACGATATCATATCCATAATCTGAACAGCATACAAAATTCCAAAAATCTTTTCCAATGAGTAGCTCATCCTTTGCAAAAAATTGAAGTACTCTTGTTTGTTTCCACTCTTGCCCTTCACCAAACCTGTTATAAGCAGTTGCAAAGAAACATTTTATATTAGCGTGTTTACCTAATATATTGCTTAAAATAGCAAATTGTTCAAATATAGCTTCTTTTTCTGAACGAGCTTTCTTATTATCTAAGTCACCTCCAATTTTCAACTCAATTAAATAATGACTATTGGTTTCTTTATCTATCAGATAATAATCACTAACATGGGTTTTAATATGTTTTTTATCTTTTTTGTTCATATTCTTTAAGCGTTCATAATGAGAAATGTCCGGAGTCAATGGATTATTGTTATTTTTATATGCTTCTAATAACTCAGCTATGATCGAAGTCTGTTTAGAATATAAAGGACCTTCTACACTCTTTTTCACTTCATAGAATAGTTCAGCTATATTTATTGCCATTTTTTCCAACATATTACCAAGAGAACTATCAAAAGAACGAACTAAAGCAGTGTAATACTGCAATTCTTCTCCTAAAGCTGCAATAAATACATTGTGAATTTTCATATTGATCGTTCCATTAGGATTATCAACTTCACCTATATGTCTAGCTTCAAATCCACTCGCAAAAGATTCAACAGAGCTTCGGACTATTTGTCTTATTGATTTTTCTGTATCTACTTGTCTCATTATATCTCCATTTTTTCTGGCTAATATTATAATATGAAATAATGGACAGCTATAATTTTCGTGTTCTCCTTTTGCGGCGTTTGGGTCTTCTGCCCATCCTCAAGTTAATAAATTGCCATATCACCTCAAAATAAAGCTCTCCGCCCCTGAAAGAGAGGTCCCATCTATCAAGGCTTGGCACTACCTGAAATTGGGTCGCCTTTGACCTGCTCTCACATACAAGCCATTCAATATCTCTTAATGGCACAATAGTATCCCCATGAGAGTGGAGGAATAATATGGCCTTTTTAAGCCCTCTTACCTTCTCCTTATTCAAAAAGGGGTCATAAGGGACGGCGTTATTGGCATTATTATCAGTATGACTATCAATCCCATCAATATTCAGGCCATTAAGGAATGAATTGAGGTCATTAAAGGCGCTTTCAAGAATGAGGCATAAAAGCTCGTCTTCCATAAAAGAAAAGGCGTGTATGGCAAGCCCTGTCCCTAAGCCTCGCCCCATCAATACAACCGGGCCGCCTCTTTGGGCCATCTTTATCTCCTTGAGGGCTGTGTCAACAAAACGCTCTGATAAGTGGAGCAATTTGTCAACTGAGACCCTTGGGCCAATCTCCCTGTATTGGAGCCAGAAAAAACTGCCGCCTTTATTCAGGATATGCTGTTGTAAAAATAAGATATCATCTTTATTGTCATACTCTGACAAAAAATAGAGGATATGAGGCTCATCAGGCAGATGAGACAGTATATAAGGGCAGGAAATAGCGGCGCCTTCTTCGCCATCTATCTCAATAGAAAAAGAGGGGATATCTTTCACTGGCGTAAGGTCATTATCTGGCGCTCGCCTTGCTACATCTCTATCTTTAAACAGCTCTTCTGGCAGGTAAAAGGGTTTCATCGCCGCCTCATTCTCACTTCCACCAATCCTTTTTCTTAATATATTCCTTAAAGCAATTAATCAGGTATCCATCAGCAAATGAGGGATTATTCATATAGGGAAGGGCGTCTTTTTTAAGGGATGAAAGCAGCATAGAAAATACATTATCTTTTTCCCTTTCATCAATAAAATTTCTCTCTTTTTTAATCTCAAATACAATACGCCCCTTAGTCTCCTTTATAAAGCTGTCAATATCCCCTTCTGACACCTCATCCCCTATCCTGTCTTTAAGGGAAATCAATGTATCCCTGTTATAAGCTATCTCTATCTCTCCAACAAGGCATACATACCACCTATCACCCGCTACCCTCCTTGACCTGTCATAGAGATTAAGAAAGAGGCCATTTTTAAGCCCTATCTTCTCAACCAGTTCCTTTGGAAATACAGTATCATCCATAGACCCTACCCCCGCAATAAACACCCAGTCCCAAGCCAATGCTTAGCCCATTACCGTCCCCTTTTGCCGTGCAGAATTAGGATTATTTATTAATGCTTAAATGCCCTCTGGCCTGTAAACACCATAGCTACAGGCGGGTCTGCCTCATTGCACGCCTCAATTGACTCCCAGTCCCTTAAGGAGCCTCCTGGGTGGACAATAGCGCTGACGCCTTCCCTTATGCCCACATCAACGCCGTCTCTAAACGGGAAAAATGCATCTGAGACCATAACAGAGCCGATTAGCCCGCCCTTATCATCCTTTGCCTTTGCATCTATATCGTCCTTTAAGGACTTATCCATCTCGCCTTTGGCAATCTTTAGCTCAAGCTCCTTATAGCTTATCCCATGACGGTCAAAGCATATAAGGTCTTTATATTTAGTATATGCCTTATATACCGCTATTTCCGCAACGCCTACCCTGTCTTGTTCCCCTGTGCCTATGCCTACAGTAACCCCGTTTTTCACATATATTACTGAATTAGAGGTAATCCCCTGCTCAACTGCCCATCCAAATACAATGTCTCTGTATTCTCTTTCATCTGGAAGCCTCTTAATCTTATAGACCTTGCCCTCATATTCGCATTCAGCGGGCTTTAAGTCCTCTTTTGAGCGGATTTTATTGACAGGGGACTGCTGAATGATAATTCCGCCGTCTATAAGGCTCTTAAAATCTATAAACCGTTTGTCCCAGTAAGACGCCAGGTCCATTATCTTTGAAATCCTTATGATACGAAGGTTTTTACGCTGTTTTAATATATCAACAGCGCCTTCTTCATATTCAGGCGCGGCAACCACTTCAAAATACTGATTGTTGATTGTCTCAGCAGTTGCCCTGTCAACTGCCCTGTTAAGCGCAACGCAGCCGCCAAATGCCGCCACCCTATCTGCGCGAAACGCCTTTACAAATGCGCTCTCTAAGGTGTCTGCAATGGCAACCCCGCAGGGATTATTGTGCTTTACAATGACACAGGCTGCCTCATCCATAAGAAACTTTAAGACATTCAATGAATTGTCCACATCTGTAAGGTTAATCTTGCCGGGGTGCTTCCCTGCCTGTATCATATCTTCTTCTGTAATAGAGCTTACAAGCCCTTGCCCTGGCCCTATGTATTCACAGCCGCCAAGCGCTAAGTTCCCATTAACAAGCTCATAAAGCGCAGCCTCCTGATCAGGGTTCTCTCCATACCTAAGGCCCCTTTCTTCACCATCTATCGTCCATGTCCTCTTTCTGTAAACAAGAGTAGCGTCCCCTAAGACAACTTTCATCTCTTGCGGAAACTGATCTCCCAATATTTTCTTATACATATCCTTTATATTAGCCATGACTTCACCCCCTAAAGACTTTATTATTTCAATAAGTAATCAATATATTATTGATTAATGCCAAGCCTCTTTAAAAGAGCGCCTTTTTGAAGCACTCCTGAATGGAACTTCCCATCTGAAAAGATATAAGTAGGGGTGCCTGTTATCCCCTTTTGCTGTAAAAACTTAATCGTATCTTCAACCTTCTTTTTCCCTGCCTCGCACTGATTATCTGACTTATACTGGCTCTTTAA
>JALWQB010000135.1 GCA_026994795.1 Deltaproteobacteria bacterium | reverse complement strand
TTCAGACAATACGGGGGGGAGATATTGTTGGCGAGCATACTGTATTCTTTGCAGGCATAGGCGAGAGGATTGAGCTTACGCATAGGGCATCAAGCCGTGACACCTTTGCGAAGGGCGCTGTCAGGGCTGCATTATGGGTTGTAGGCAAGGCCAACGGCGTATATGATATGCATGATGTCCTTGGGTTAAGATAAAAAACAATAAGGAAAGACAGGCGAGACATGAGTAAAATTGTAAGAGTGCTTCCATTAAACAGCAATGTGGTAAAATATGCTATCTATGAAGGAGAAAAGGTTAATGTAATTGTTGCAAGCCCTTTTGAAGGTATGCTTGTTGAGACATCTGAGACCTATGGCATTGATGAGGTAAAACTGCTTCCCCCCTGTCTTCCAAGCAAGATAGTATGCGTTGGACTGAATTATAAAGACCATGCTGAGGAATTGGGCATGGAGCTACCTGATGAGCCTATGCTCTTTTTAAAGCCGCCTTCTTCTGTTATAGGGTTGGATGATACTATAAAATTGCCAGCTATGAGCAAGAGGGTTGACCATGAGGCTGAACTTGCCATAGTGATTGGCAAGAGGATAAAATCAGCCGCTGTTGAAGAGGCAAGAGGGGGGATTTTAGGCTATACCTGTCTTAATGATGTTACTGCCCGAGACTTGCAGGAAAAAGACATCCAGTTTACCCGTTCTAAATCATTTGATACATTTTGTCCAATTGGCCCGTGGATAGAAACTGATTTCGCGCCAGAGGCTCAGGCCATACGCTGTATTGTAAATGGTGAGACAAGGCAGTCATCTGATCTCTCCCAACTGATAAATGGCCCTGATGCCCTTGTGAGTTATATCTCGCACATTATGACCCTTGAGCCGGGGGATGTTATTGCCACTGGCACCCCGTCTGGGATAGGGCGGATCAGGGCAGGAGATGAGGTAATTGTTGAGATAGAGGGGATTGGCTCCCTTAAAAACCATGTTGAGAGGGGATAGAGGCTGTAGAGGTTGTAGAATGGATAAAGGTTGAAGAAGCTGTAGAGGGGGTAGAAGATGTAAGAGAAATAGAGCCTGTGTGGGGATAGGCCACTGTGCCAGCCCTTTAGGCAATTAATTATGTATAGTAAAAGAGGCAAAAATGCATTTTAAAGATATAAAAGAGCAAAAAGAGATTGTAGAAGATGCGGGGCGTGTTAGACAACTTTTGATAAAAACATCTACCACATCTATCACCTCTACAGCCTCTACAGCCTCTATCCCTTCTCTATATAATTACATGAAGAGGAGAATTGATCTATGGACATAGCGCTTTCAAAACGCCTTTTAAGCCTTCCGCCATATCTCTTTGTAGAGCTTGACAGAAAAAAGGCTGAGGCAGTAAAAAGGGGGATTGATGTAATTGACCTTGGCATAGGGGACCCTGATATACCTACGCCTCAGTTTATAGTAGAACGCATGAAACAGGCTGTTGAATATAGCCCTTATCACAGATACCCTTCATCTAATGGCATGAAGTCATTTAGAGAGGCAGCGGCCTTTTTTATGAAAAGGCGTTTTTCAGTGGAACTTGACCCAGATAGGGAAATAACTTCCATAATTGGCTCTAAAGAGGCGATATTTCACTTGCCCCTTGCATTTTTAGACCATGACGACATAGCCCTTGTCCCCTCACCGGGGTATCCTGTGTATCACATCGGGACACTCTTTGCTGGAGGAAAGACCTATTATCTTCCCTTGTTAGAAGAAAATAACTTTTTGCCTGACCTTAACTCAATACCGGAAGATGTCTTAAGGCGTGCGAGGATATTATGGCTCAATTATCCCAATAATCCTACTGCTGGCCTTGCAACAAAGGAATTCTTTAAGGATGTAGTAGAATTTGCCCAAAGGCACAATATAGTGGTGTGTCATGACGCAGCATATTCAGAGATATGTTTTGATGGATACAGCGCCCCAAGCTTTCTTGAGGTAGATGGGGCAATGGAGGTTGGAGTTGAATTTCATTCCCTGTCAAAGACCTACAACATGACAGGGTGGCGCATAGGTTTTGTTGCGGGCAATGAAAAGATTGTAAACGCATTAAAGACAGTAAAATCTAATGCTGATTCAGGTCAGTTTGAGGCAATTCAAGATGCCGCTATTGCCGCGCTTACAAGCGACCAGACCTGCGTAAAAAAGATGTGCGCTATATATGCTCAGAGGCGGGATGCCCTTGCAGCCTCATTAAGGTCCGCTGGCCTTAAGCCAAGTGTGCCAAAGGCCACATTTTATGTGTGGTTCAGGGCGCCTGATGGCCATAGCTCTCAGTCTTTTGCATCCTTTCTGCTTGAGGAGGCAGGCATAGTGGCAACGCCCGGAAATGGTTTTGGAGGGCCAGGAGAAGGCTTTGTCCGTATGGCGCTTACTGTCTCTGTGGAACGGATGAAAGAGGTTGGAGAGAGGTTAAAAAGGGTATTATGTCGTTAAGATATTAAATACTATTGATTATGCCCAAAACAGACTATAAACAGGTATTTCTTGGTATTGGCTCAAATCTTGGAGACAAGGAGCATAATGTCCTGTCTTCTATAAAAGAGATAGATGCCTTTGAATGCACAAGGGTCATAGCATATTCTGGCCTTTATAAAACTCCTCCTTATGGCATAACTACCCCAAACTGGTTTATAAATGCCGTATGCGAGATAACTACCTGTATCTTTCCAAGGGCGCTCTTAAGACATGCCCTTGAATTAGAGCGTTCTTTTGGACGCAATAGGCAAAATGGCATGGATAGAGAGCTTGATATAGATATACTATATTATAATAATTGTATTGTATGGGAACATGACCTAAAACTTCCTCACCCTCGCCTTTCCAAGAGGGGCTTTGTGCTCATCCCCTGGTGCGAGATTGCGCCTGAGCTTGTGATAAGGCCGTGGGGGCTTTCATTAAAGAGGCTCGCAGTCAAGTGTGATAAGCATGATATTGTAAAATTATAAAAACTTATTGTAACATTACATAATAAAGGAGATTTTCTTATGAATACCTCAATAAAGGACATTAAATCTATAGAAATTCTTGACTCAAGAGGCAATCCTACAATACGCACAAGGGTCTTTCTTGAAGACGGGAGCATTGGCGTTGCATCCGTACCGTCAGGGGCATCTACTGGCGAGAATGAGGCAGTGGAGCTAAGGGATGGCGATAAGGGGCGTTATAATGGAAAGGGCGTATTAAAGGCGGTTTCAAATGTTGAGGACATCATCTTCCCGCGCATAAAGGGGATGGATGCAAGGGCTCAGACGGAGATAGACCTTGTTATGATTGCCTTAGACGGCACTCCAAACAAGGCAAGGCTTGGGGCAAATGCGATCCTGTCTGTATCAATGGCAATAGCGCGCGCATCGGCAAAGAGCATAGGGCTTCCGCTTTATTCATATCTGGGCGGCGTCAATGCAAGGAGGCTCCCTGTCCCTATGATGAATATACTCAATGGCGGGAAACATGCTGACAGCTCTGTTGACCTTCAGGAGTTTATGGTGATGCCAATAGGCGCTCCATCTTTTCAGGAGGCGCTGCGTTATGGGGCAGAGACATTTCATGCCCTTCGCTCCATATTGAAGGCAAGGGGCAATCAGACTGGCGTTGGCGATGAAGGCGGCTTTGCGCCAAATCTCTTAAAAAGCAATGAAGAGGCGCTTCAGGTGATTGTTGAGGCGATAGAAAAGGCGGGCTATGAGGCAGGAAAGGACATTGCCATTGCAATAGACGCTGCTGCAAGCTCCTTTTTTAAGGACGGGAAATATGTGCTTGAACGCTCAGGCGAGGGAGAAAAGACAAGTGAAGAGATGGTGGCGTTATTAAGGCAATGGACTGAAAAGTATCCTATCGTAAGCATTGAAGACGGACTTGATGAAAATGACTGGGATGGGTTTACTCTGCTTAATAGGGAGATCGGAGATAAGGTTCAGAATGTAGGCGATGATATATTTGTTACTAATACAGAGTTTATAAAAAAGGGCATAGAGATGAGAGCGGCAAACTCTGTCTTAATCAAACTCAACCAGATCGGCACTGTAACAGAGACAATAGAGGCGATAGAGATGTGTAAGAGGGCAGGGTGGAAATTTGTGGTCTCACACAGGTCAGGCGAGACAGAAGATGACTTTATCGCTGACTTTACTGTTGCAATGGGCGGGGGACAAATAAAGACAGGCTCTGCCTCAAGGAGTGAGAGGATGGCAAAATACAACAGGCTTATTGAGATAGAAATTGAGCTTGGAAGGGCATCTATGTATGGGGTCGGCTATAGTGGCCCCCAAAAAAACTGGACATAGGAGATCGGGTAAAATCGCCAATCCCAAAGAGCGGCAAAAGGGGACAAAAACGCTGAGTTTTGTGTTCACTCAAAAATTGAATTGAATGCTGATATGTTTTAAAAGGGGGCTTGATGTAAAAATTACGATAGTAGATCTTGACGGAGAAGTAAAAGGCAACTAATAAATATTATATTACTCTCTGTGGGTGATAAGAATTATTTTGCATACAGGTATTAAAGGTAGTAGATTAGCTATTGATGAGAATAGAAGATGTCAGACGATCGGGTGCGCTTGACAGTCAATCTGCTGCTCTTCCTTGCGGATTGTCAGTAAGCGTTCCTTAATTGTTAAGACCATGACCAATATTAAGCATACAAAGAGCGGCGCTGTTGTAATTGTTGGCGGGGGGATAGGTGGGGTTCAGGCAGCGCTTGACCTTGTTGAAAATGGTTTTTACTGTCATATCATAGAGTCTTCTCCCTCTATCGGCGGCCACATGGCAATGCTTGATAAGACCTTTCCCACCAATGACTGCTCTGCCT
>JALWQB010000134.1 GCA_026994795.1 Deltaproteobacteria bacterium | reverse complement strand
CCTTTTTTATCAGGCATTAGCCCTTCTGGAAGGCCGTCCAGATGCGGACACCTTTTAATGTCCATATTTGCGGTAACGACCTTTGTGGCAAATGCCATGCAGGTAGGCTCTCCGCAGTCGCCGCAATTGTCCTTTGGCAAAAATTTTAATAGCTCAAATACCGTCAACATGGCCTGTATGGATTATCCTTTATTTATCGCTCTTTAATAGTCTTTTTCTTTAATGCGCAGATTAGTTCAAAATTTTCATCTTTTACAAAGTCAGATGGCGCTATAAACCCACGCTTATCCCACTTTATCTCAATCCCTATTTCCCGATAGCACCTATAGACATATTCTGAGCATATAAATTCCCTGTCTTCCTTAATCCTTTCATAAGCCAATGGGCTAAAGGGCGCCTTTGAGGACAGTATCCTTGCTGCTATCTTTACTATCTCATCCTTATCATAAGGGTATCCAAAGAGGTTTACCGCAAAGGAAAGCAGTTTTTTAATGCCTTCTTCCCTTGCCTTTTGAGCAAATTGCCTGTGGCGCAATATAGCAATACCGCCAGGATAGCCGCGGCCATTTGAGTCATAGTCCTGTAGGTATTTTGAAAGAGGCACTGTCCTTACGCCTATTGGCTCGACGCTCTCAAGCACCATTAACCTGTCTATCTCCTCAAGACGCAGTATAAAACCCACATGACTCCAGATTGAGCCTGTAGCCTCTTGAATAAGGGTGGAAAACAGCCCTGAGCCTGAGCATAGCATCACATCCCCATTTTTTATCATGCGCCTTGCCCATCGATATGCCTTATAAGCGCTGTTGGGGAATTCTGTAAGGCTGATTGGAGATAATGCCTCTTTTTCTTGTGTATTCACCTTTTACCCTCCCCGAAAAACATTACAATTAGGAAATATGGAAGCAGAGGAATATATTCAGTAAATTAAGTTAAGGATTAAAAAGGGCCTTGGGCGACTGCCCAAGACCCAACGAAGGGCAAAGTTTGCCGCAGCTTTTTGATTTGAGCGCCCTTTACTGTTAAAAAATAAAAATGCCCTTCTTATGTCAAGCGTAAAAGAGGGATTATTTAATGATGTCCTCCTCCCTCTCCTCCTTCAATATTGTGCATTTTGTTATAGCCGATTACCCCTATATGGCATACAGCGCATTTTGTATTAGAGGCAAAGGCGCTATCTCCGTCATGGCATGCGCCGCAATACTTGCCTTCGTAAAGGGACTTCATGGTGAAGTCTCCGTTCTCTTCCGCTGTCCCCGCCGCCTGCTCAAAGGTATCGTCATGGCAGCTATCACAGTCCATGCCAGCCTCTTCAATATGGTATTTATGGTCAAATACCACTGCCTTTACAGGCTGTGTAAAGACGATAAGCTCAGTGGGATAGTCTGCATCTTCCTCATCCTCTCCGGCAAATCCAATATTGAAAATACCCTGAACTGCTATGGTTAGAGCAAATATCAGTAAAATTGTAATTAGACTCCTTTTCATGGCTATCACCTCACTTTCTCCTTAACCTTTTGTGTAATAGACATTGGGCATTGCCCCTGTCTCTGGACGTAACACCCATACTACCCTGTCAGGCTCATGAATCAATTTATACACCCTGCTCTCCGGGTCAGAGAGATCGCCGAATATTCTGACATCAGCAGGGCAGGCAGCAGCGCATGCAGTGAGCTTCTCGCCCTTTGAAAGGCGGGTATCAAAACAGAAGTTACACTTGTCTATCGCCCTCTTTTCCTCATTAAAGTAACGGGCGTTATATGGACATGCCGCCATACAGGTCTTACAGCCTATACACTTTTTATAGTCCATCATAACAATTCCCGTCTTTTCGTCCTTGTAGGTCGCCCTTGTCGGACACACCCTTACACAAGGAGGGTGGTTGCAGTGATTGCACAGCACCGGCATAAACTCACGCTGTTTTTCGTCCGGCCCTATAGGTATCTCCCTCTCAAGGATAGTTGTCCTGTAACCGTATTCAGGGACGTTATTGGTCTTGACGCAGGCCTCCTTACACTTTTCACAGTCAACACACCTGTCTTGCCGTATAATCATGCAGTAATGGGGTTTATATGGATATTTTTTTAGTTTTATCCCTTCAAGCGCGCCTTGAACATTTTTTGCGCTTGTAAGAGACAATACCGCCCCCCCAGCAAATACGCCTGTTACCGCAAGCCCCCATTTAAGAAATTTACGACGCTCTTTAGATGGAAGAGTGTCTGGCCCTTCGTTCTTTAATTTTTCAAGGTCATCTATCTTCATTTCCTCCCTCCATAAATAAAAATTGATGGATTTATTTGTTAAACAAGCCGCCCTTAGGTATTTTGAAAAACAAAAGATATCTCCAATCTAATGGACTTTTTGGACTTGTCAACCTCAACTGCCACTATTGTTTACAATCTAAATCCTGCACGGCGAAAGGGGACAAATAGGCAATAATAAAGATTGGGTTGTTATCTAACCCGATGTTTTAGGTAATGCTAAATATCAAAAGTGCCGACTCGTACAAGATTATGCTGCTGCATTAAACATAGAATTACTTTATCTGCCTCCATATTCACCTCATCTGAATCTAATAGAGAGTTTTTGGCGTTTTGTGAAAAAATTGTTTATATTCAAAATACTACGAAGAATACTCCACATTTAAAGCTGCAATTGAAAATTGCATTGCTACAGCTTATACTGACCATAAAGAAGAATTAGATTCACTATTGACATGGAATTTTCAAACTTTTAAAAATGTCCATCTTTTATCCGCTTAAAGTATACCTACTTTATTATCCCCTTATCTCCCATAATCATAACATTCTTACAGCCAAAACGCTTCTTGAGGTTGCATTGAAGGTAAATTTATCTAAGTATCTGAAATTATTTGGTCGGGACGGCAGGATTTGAACCTGCGGCCCCAGCGTCCCGAACGCTGTGCTCTACCAGACTGAGCCACGTCCCGACAAAATATACCTGTTAATCTTACGACAAAATACCCTGCTGTCAATATTTATCAGGGCATATTTAAACAACATCATGTAAGCTGAGATTGTTAAGGCATATTTTTAACCTGATAAAAAATCATAAAATAATCATTGAATCTCCATAGCTAAAAAATCTATATCTCTTCTCTATCGCCTCCTTATAGGCATTAAGGACAAGGCGTCTTCCTACAAATGAGGCGACAAGGATTAAGAGAGATGATTTCGGAAGGTGAAAATTGGTTATCATGGCATCAGTCGCTATAAATTCAAAATTAGGATATATATAAAGGTCGCACATCCCCTCATAACCATCATATAATTTATTTTTAAATACATATTCAATTGCCCTGACGCTTGTTGTGCCCACGCAAATTACCCTTCCTTCCCCTTCCTTCTTTCTCTTTAATACCTCTTTAATAACATCATGTTTCACCTCAATCCATTCAGGATGAATATTATGCCTCCTTATATCTTCTTGAGTTACAGGCGAAAAGGTTCCATAACCAACATGAAGGGTTATATATTTAATTAATGTCCCTTTTTTCTGTATTTGCCTTAAGAGGGAGCGTGAAAAGTGAAATCCGGCAGTCGGGGCAGCTACAGAGCCAATATTTTGAGCAAACACTGTCTGATACCTTTCTATATCATAAGGGGTATCCTCTCTTTTTATATAGGGTGGAAGCGGCACATGCCCATAGCGCCTGAGAATATCAATAAGGGGGCAAAGAGGGTCATAATAAAGCAGTATCTTCCTTGTCTTACTGTCAATATTGCCCCCTATCTCTATCTCAAGCCCATCTCCGACATATATCCTTGTCCCTGTCCTTAAATGACGCGATGCCCTCAAAAGGGCGCTTGCGCTTGCACGCCCATCCCCTGTCTCTTGAGGAAAATTTAAAAGCGCTATCTCAACCCGCCCGCCAGTCGGCCTTTTGCCAAACAGCCTTGCTGGAAAGACCTTTGTGTCATTCAATATTAGCATGTCATACTGAGATATAAGGTCTAAGATTTCACAAAATCTCTTATGAAAAAAAAGACTCTTACTGCGGTCTATAACCATTAATTTAGATTTATGCCTTTTATTATGCGGATAAAACGCAATAAGCTCGCTTGGAAGGTGATAATCATAGTCATTAAGTGAAAATGATACGCTATTTCCCATAATTGCGTCGGCCTTATAATATTACTCTTTAACACCTTAAAACCTTTTAGTCAGCTTACCATATTCACAAAATAACATATCGCCAGCCCCACAATTATTGATATAAGCCCAAATATTCTAAGGCTTGAGGGAGGAATACCCGTTATCTCCCTTAAAAACTCTATCATCCTTTCAGGAAAAACAAAGTATGGCATACCTTCAAAAATCAACATAAGACCGAGTGCAGTAAGAAAGTATTTCATTATCTTAATAGCCTCCTATAAAGGGCAGGCACAGGGGGCTGCCTTACAACCTCTATCCCTTCTACAGCCTCTACAGCCACTCCAACATTACCCCTTCATACCCCAAAAATGCTGGACAGCTCAACTATTGCATCCTGCGCCTTTTCATAGGCCGACAGAACGGCGTCATTAGATATATTGGCCTCATACGCCTCCTCTATAAGCATATCCCATGCCTCTTTATCTTCTATGTCAGATGGGATAATTGAAGAGAGGGAAACAGCGGCCACAACGCCCCCCTCAAGCCCCAGTTGTATTATATCTTTAATATTTTTGGCATGAAGCCCTATAGCGCAAACCAAAAGGTCTGGAAATTCCCACTTCTTTGCAATCCATGCCCCTGCCTCGCAATGGTTCCATGAGAGCCTGTGTTTTTCTACATCTGACAGCCTTATGCCGCTCTCCTGCCACTTTTTATATACCT
>JALWQB010000133.1 GCA_026994795.1 Deltaproteobacteria bacterium | reverse complement strand
ATCCGATATATCTCAAGAAAAAACCCCAAAAACATCTCAAGAGGCATCTTGCGAGAAGCCTCATGAAAATCAAGAAAGGGAGCTATCTAAAACATCCTCATCCGTTCCAGATTCTGATTCAAAATCGATAACGCCCCCATCTCCTGACCCTGTTCAAAAGGCCGCTGATGTAAAGGACGCATCAGCAAGGCCACTGAAGAAAAAAAGCGATCCATTCCTTAAAGTCCGCTCACAAAAGGTTGATGAACTTATGGACCTTGTGGCGGAATTTGGCGTTGCCGTAGCGGAGATCATAAACCATCCTGGCATAAAAAACCTTGAGATAGAGGGGCTTGAGGAGAAACGGCATCAGGTGGAAATCCTGCTTCGTCAGCTTCAGGATATTGCGGCAGGCATGAGGCTTGTCCCTGTATCCACCCTCTTCAGGCCTATGCAAAGGCTTGTAAGAGACCTTTCCCGCTCCACAGGAAAGGACTTGAGGCTTGTTACCAGAGGAGACGAGACAGAGCTTGATAAGGTAGTGGTGGAATCCCTTCATGACCCCTTAGTGCACATGATCAGAAATGCTGGAGATCATGGCGTAGAGCCTCAGCCAGAACGGGAGAGTGCGGGAAAGCCCCCTTACGGCACAATTACTCTCAGCGCATCCCAGCGGGGCGGCGAGGTGATAATAGAGGTCATAGATGATGGAAAGGGGCTTAACAGGCAGGCCATACTCAAAAAGGCCATAAAGAGAGGGCTTCTTCCTGTTGATGCTGACCCGCCGGACAGCGAGCTGTGGGACATCATTTTACATCCTGGTTTTTCCACTGCTGAGAAGGTAACAAGCGTCTCAGGAAGGGGGGTCGGCATGGATGTGGTAAATGCTGCCGTAAAAGAGGTGCGTGGCAGAATAGAGATAGACAGCGTGCATGGAAAGGGGACAAGGGTGGCCATCTGCATCCCCCTCACCCTTGCATTTCTTGACAGTATCGTGGTAGAGCACAGGGAAATTCGCTATGCCATCCCCACTGAAAATGTAGTGGAGATATTGAGCCCCGACCATGACAGGATAATAAAAAATTCCGCAGAAGGCACAGAGGTTGTGCGCGTAAGGGAAAAATTAATTCCCGTAATACGCCTTGATGATTTCTATGGCATTTCCCGGTCCGGTAGCGAACCTGTCCATGACAAGGCCCTTTTTATCATAGTGAGGAGCGCTCATTCATCTGTGGCCATCCCTGTAGATGAGGTTATAGGACAACAGCAGGTAACTATAAAGCCACTTCAGGGGCACGCCAAGGCTATACGGGCAGGGGCGGGCTGGGCGCTTCTGGGATCAGGAGAGGCGGCCCTTGTGCTTGACTGCATGAGGCTATATGCCGCATGATAATAATATATGTGTGAGTAAAAGGATGACAGGTGAAGATATACATGCCCTTAAAGACATTGCGTCATGGCTTAATGAAAGGACAGGCATATATTATCCTGAAAAAAAACTTGATATCCTGAAACATAAGCTCTTCAAGATATGCATAGAACAGCAGATGAACATTAAGGAGATAGCCGCGCTCCTTATGTTTGAAAATGGCTCTTCCTCCTCCTCACTTGCGCTCATGGTGGCGTCCGCTGCAAGCACTAACCATACTGCCTTTTTTAGAGAAGATATCTGGGAATTCTTCAAAGATGTACTCGCCCAGACCATAAAGACCACAGACAAGGTAAGAATATGGAGCGCTGCTGCATCTTCAGGGGAAGAGGCATATAGCATCGCTATAGTAGCGGCAGAGCTTCTTGGCCTGAATATGCTTTCAAAGAAAGTAACTATGCTGGGAACTGACATAGACTTTCAGATACTGAAACAGGCCGAAGAAGGTATCTATCCCCCTGATCGCATGGAAGATATAGAGCCAGACCTCAGAAAAAAATATTTCACGGAACTTTCAGACTGCAGCGTAAAAGGGATATGGAAGATCCATGACGATATTAAGAATATATGCCTATTTAGGCGTATGAACCTCAAAAAAAGGCCATATCCATTTAAACAACGCTTTCATATAATATTTTGCAGAAATGTTCTCTATTATTTCATCCCCGATGAGAGGGAACGGATAGTAAACGAGCTATACAGGGTTACAGAGAACGGGGGATATTTATTTGTAAGCGTTACAGAGTCTCTTACTGGTATGTCCACGCCATGGCAAAGGGTGCCCGGAAAAACTGGTATCTACAGAAAGAAAGGATGAGGAGGAAATAGAACGGAAGATGGAAAAAATACGGGTATTAATAGTAGATGATTCAGCCCTTGTGAGAAAGATACTAAAGGATGGCCTTGAGAGGGATCCAGATATAGAGGTTATCGGAACCGCAAATGACCCCTATCAGGCAAGGGACATACTTGTGCTCCAGCGTCCTGATGTCATAACCCTTGATGTGGAGATGCCCCGTATGGATGGGGTAACATTTCTCAAAAAGTATATGGCAGTCTATCCAACGCCCACCGTAATGGTGAGTTCCCTTACAGAGACGGGCAAGAGGATAACCATTGAGGCCCTTGAGGCAGGGGCGGTTGATATCGTAACAAAGCCGAGGACAGGCGTAAGCGACGAACTTCCTAGGATGTTGACAGAGATACGGGAAAAGGTAAAGAAGGCTGCGCGAGTAGATGTGGCAAGGTTTGCAAAGAGGGAAAGGCCACCTGCCTCTCCCCCATCAAAGATAGCCATAAATGCCCTGGACGAATCCACTGACAAGGTCATAGCTATAGGCGCGTCTACAGGGGGCACAGAGGCGCTTGCAAGGATACTCCCTGCCTTTCCCCGTACATGCCCCGGTATGGTCATTGTCCAGCATATGCCAGAGGGCTTTACAGGAAGCTTCGCGGAAAGGCTTGATGGCATCTCGAAAATGAAGGTTAAAGAGGCAGAAGACGATGACAGGGTCCTCACCGGCCTATGTCTTGTCGCCCCAGGTGGCGCAAGGCACATGGAGCTTGTACGTTCAGGCGGACAATACAGGGTAAGATTAAGACAGGGAGACAAGGTCTCGGGCCACAGGCCAAGCGTGGATGTCCTTTTTAGGAGCGCGGCAAAACATGCAGGCAAAAATGTTGCCGCCGCCCTCCTCACTGGTATGGGAAAGGATGGGGCAGATGGCCTACTTGCCATACGCAAGGCAGGCGGAAGAACCATTGCTCAGGACAAGGAGACATCAGTGGTGTTTGGTATGCCAAGGGCAGGATGGGAAAATGGAGGGGCAGAGGCGCTTGTACCCCTTGAGGATGTGCCTGCTGCGCTCCTTGAAATGATAGCAGGCCGCAGGCAGGCGGTGTAATGGAGTCTTGCAATAAAAATATGTGGAGGAAGAGGCATGAAAAGACCTGAAACCATAAAATGGCAAAAGGAATATGAGATAGGTATAAAAGAGGTAGATGAACAGCATCAAAGGCTCTTCGCTCTGGTAAACAAGCTTATTGAGGCGCGGAAAGAACTTGTAACCCAAGAGGAGCTTGAATACATTATCAGGGAACTGATTGATTATACCCAGTATCATTTCAGCACAGAGGAAATGCTTTTCAAGGATTTATTGCCAATCTCTAAAGAACACAGGAAAGAGCATATTAAATTCACCATTTCCATAATGAAATACAACATTCTCTTTCTTGAAGGAAAAGAACATATTGATTCCAATATACTGTTTTTCCTTGTGAATTGGCTTAAAAATCATGTCCTTAAGATGGATATGCAGACATTCAGACAATTAAAAAACATTCAAAAGGAGGTGCATCATGGCGGATAAGGATACTGCCATTGGTCACGAAGGCATTGAAGAGGAAAGCATTGAGAACATGTATCTCACATTTAAGGTGGCGGATGAGGACTATGCAGTGGGGATTGAATATGTAACCGAGATAGTGGGCATACAGGACTTTAAAAAGGTGCCTGATGTCCCGAATTTCATCAAGGGTGTCATTAATCTCAGGGGAAAGATCATCCCAATAATGGATGTGCGCATCCGTTTTGGGCTTCCTGAGCAGGAATACACAGACCGCACATGTATAATCGTACTGGAGGTGGAGGGCACCCCAACAGGCATTGTGGTGGATGAAGTGAGCGATGTCCTGGAGATTATGCCCGATGCCATTTCCCCTCCCCCGAGGTGGAAGAAGATGGATGAGGACGAAACGGTAATTCTGGGGCTTGGAAAGCTTGATGATCTGGTCTGCACTATACTTGATGTGCAGAAATTTTTGTTTGCCGAGAAGGTAGCTATCCCGGGAGATGAAACAGCAGGCAAGTCAGATGTTGAGGCCATTGACATGGCGGCATAACGACATGGAGGGAAGGTCATGGACACCTTGGACTGGCTTGACGCAAGCCTTGAAACAGAAGGATATGAATCCAAAAAAAATTTAAAAAATAATAAGGAGGAAACAATGACACAGAAAAAGAGTTCCAACAACAATAACGGAATCAACAAGAAAATACTAAACGCCATACCTACGCCTATAATGGCGATAGATAAGGAGATGACCGTAACTTTTATGAATCAGGCAGGAGCCTCTATAATTGGCATGTCAAGTGAAGACTGTCTGGGTAAAAAGTGCTATGATCTTTTCAAGACCCCCCATTGCAGGACCCCAGAATGCGCAACCAAGCGCGCAATGGAAAAGGGAGAGACATTTATCGCTGAAACCGTATGCGATCCTTCTGGAGTAAATATTCCTATAAAATATATCGGTTCTCCCCTGTATGATGATAAAGGAGAAGTGATAGGCGGCGTTGAACATGTGTCCGATATTACGTATGACAAGAAAGCAATGAGAGAGGTAGAAAGGCTCATCCATGCAGCCGAAGAGGGTAATCTCAAGGCAAGGGCAGATGCAACCCATTTTAAGGGCGACTGGAAGACCATAATAGAGGGCATAAACACCACTCTTGATGAGATCCTTCGTCCTGTAAATGCCACTGAGCAATGTCTGGTAAGGATGGCGGAAGGCGACCTTTCAGTGAGGATTACAGAGGAATTCAAGGGGGACCATAACAGGGCAAAGGAGGCGCTCCATACATTTCTTGAGGCTATAAACGAAAAGCTTCACAATATAAAGACATCTATGGAACAATCGGCAGTCGCCAGCCGTCAGGTGGAATCTTCTTCCCAGAGCCTTTCATTAGTTGCCCAGAAGCAGGCGGCCTCTGTTCAGGAGATTTCAAGCAGCGTTGAGGAGACTGACAGTCAGGTAAAAATGAATACTGAAAATGCACAAGTGGCCAACAATCTTGCAAGCGAGGCGGCAAAGGTGAGTCAGCAGGGCAAGGAACAGATGGATAAGATGGTCAGGGCAATGGACGGTATAAGTGAGGCCGCGCAGAATGTGGCTAAGATAATAAAAGTTATTGATGAAATAGCATTTCAGACCAATCTTTTGGCCCTCAATGCAGCAGTTGAGGCCGCAAGGGCGGGACAGCACGGAAAGGGTTTTGCGGTAGTGGCTCAAGAGGTGAGAAATCTTGCTGGAAGGAGCGCAAAGGCGGCAAAGGAGACGGCGGACCTCATTGAAAACGCCATTAAACAGGTAGAGACGGGCGTAAAGCTTACAAACGATACAGCAAAGATATTAAATTCTATACAACAAAATGCAGTAAAAATAAAAGACCTTGTGGCAGAGATAGATACCAGCACTCAGGAACAGGCGACAGGTATGGAGCAAATTACAAAGTCAGTAGGTGAGATAAGCGCTGGGGTGCAGTCTGCTGCCCAGCAGAGCAAGGAGCTTGCATCTGCCGCTGAAGAGCTTCAGGGGCAGGTGCAATCAGTTATAGAGGATATTGAAAAGTTCGTGCTTTCAAAAAAAGAAGAGGAAAAGCCTCAGGAGCTTCCACCAGGTATTACTCCTGAAATCCTCCAGCAGCTTATGGCCTTTATCAATAAAAAGGAAACTTCAGAAAAAGAGGAGTCCGCTGCAGGAGAAGGCGCTTCATCTGCAGCAGATGATTCAAAAGAAGGGGCAGGACAGAGTAATTCTTCAAAGAAAGCGGAAATAGACCCCCAAAAGGCCCTTCCCCTTGATGAAGACGAGAGGGGGTATGGGGATTTTTAAGTGATGAGGACTGAGTGCTGAGGACTGAGGACTGAGGACTGAGGACTGAGTAAAAAGGGGTGAGTGTCTTAATAAAATTTAATTTGAGAAAATGGTTTAATAGATAGATAGAAAGAAGAAGCAACTATTCATCACTCGGTCATTTCAGTTTAGCGTTTAGTCCTTTCATAGAGAAGGAAATACTGCTATGAAACGTATAATGCTGGTGGAAGATTCTACCCTTATGAGGACGCTCATAAAAAAGATAGTGGAGAGCGTAGAGGGGGTCAAGGTAGTGGCTGAGGCAGCGAATGGGAAGAGCGCCCTTGAATGTCTTGACAAGGCAAAACCTGACCTCATCATCCTTGACCTTGAGATGCCTGTGATGAACGGCCTTGAATTCCTGCGAAATGCAAGGCTTCGCACAAAGGCAAAGGTGCTTGTGCTCTCTTCTGTGGCGCAGGCAGGCTCAAAGAATGCCCTTGAGGCAAGAAAGCTGGGGGCGGCCGCAGTTCTCGGAAAGCCCTCGGGGGCAGTCTCTATGGACATTGAAGAGAAGCGGGGGCACCACATCGTTCAGATTATAAGGAGTCTTTTGAGGGCGTCATAATAAAAGGACTGAGGACTGAGTGCTGAGGACTGAGGACTGAGTAAAAAAGGACTGAGTGATGAGTGATGAGGACTGAGTAAAAAAGGAGTGAGTGTCTTAACAACAAATGCAAAATTTAAGGTATGAAATCCGAGAAAATGGTTTAACAGATAGAAAAAAGAAGGAGGCACTCAGTCCTCAGTCCTCAGCACTCATCACTCAGTCCTCAGCACTCAGTCCTTTTTTACTCAGTCCTTATTAAAAGAGGAGTTACACAAGACCATGAAGATAGATCAGGAATTGCTTGAGCTCTTTGAGACTGAATCAAAGGAGAACTTTGAGCTCTGCGAGGAAAGCCTCTTAGCGCTTGAAAAGACCCCGGAGGATGAGGATAGGTTGAATGAGCTTTTCAGGGGACTTCATACCCTGAAAGGGGTCTTTAATATGCTGGATTTAAAGGAAATGGGACAGCTTGCCCATGCGGCAGAGGGGCTTGCGGGGCTTTACAGGGATGAAGGAGCGCCTGTAACCGGAGAGGGGCTTGACCTACTGTTCAAGACGCTGGATACCCTGAGAGAGATGGCAAACGGGGTCATTGACTCAGGAGGGGAGCCGCCGGTATGCAGTGAGCCCCGATTAACTGAGACGGTCAGGGAGCTATGTGAGAGATTGAAGGGAGGCATACGAGAAGATGTCCCCGTTCAGGAAGGGGAAAATGGCGCTGGAGCAGATGTGGAAAGCTTCAGGTTTTTTGTTGGAGAAGAGCTCCCTGCCTTAAAAAAGGCGGTAATGGATGCACTTGAAACAGGCCAGTGGAATGATGCCGTACAGAAGGCAGAGGTGCTGGAATTTGTAGCGGACGACCTTGGATTTCATAAAATAAATGGGCTTTTTGCCCAATTTATTGAGGCAGTAAAGGAAGAAAAAGAATGCCCTAATAGAGAAGAGATACTTGATATGCTTCAGCGAATAGAGGATGCCTGTTTTGCCGCTATAGAAATGGATGCCCATAGCGCTGAGATTGAGGAGGAGGGGATATCTCCTTCAGGGCTTGAGGAGGCAAACGGGCCATCCAGCAGGGGGGCTGATGAGCAGTCGTCTATAGAGCTTGCAAAGGAATTTTTTTTAGATGACAGTCAGGATGACCTGACTGATGAAGACCTTGCCGCCTTTCTCCTCTTCCTTGAAGAGGAATTTCCGAGGCTTCAAAACGCCCTTGAAGAGGCAGTGGGAAAAGGGGCGTGGCTGGAGTTGGAAAAGGCCGCTGACATCATGGAATATGCGGCAGGACAACTGGGCCTAAAGGCATTTTCCCAGAGATTGGGGATATTAAAGGGGCTTTCAATAAAGGCGCGTGAGGGCATGGAGCCAGAGGCAGGGGAGCTTGAGGCCATTAAGCAGGACATTGTGCAGGGGATTATGGCCATAAAGGAGCTTGCTGAAAAGAGGGGAATTTTGGCTGGGCCATCGGAAAAAGAGCTTTCTTCCCTGTTTTTACAGAGGATTGTTACGGATTCAGAGGCTATGAATGCAAGGCTCAGGGAATGTTCTGATGCCGTAAGGTACTACCTTGAACTGATGAAGGAGGGGAAAGAGACAGAGATAGACCCCACATTTCCAGAAGAGGCGGTAGATGCCCTCAGGCTCCTGTATCACTTTGCCGTATTCTATGATCTGAAGGGGGCGAGTGAGGCCATTTTAATCCTTGAAGACATTTACAACCGCATAGGCCAAGGGGAGCTTGCCGCAGCTCCGAGATTGCCAGACCTTACTGATGAGCTCACGGTAATGATGCAGCAGGCATTTGAGGCCATACGGGAAAAGCGTCCTGTGGATACTCAGGATTTTGATGTATATCTTGTGAGGCTTCGGAATTTTGTGGCGGGGCTTCCTGAAAATCGTCTATCAGGGGTATCTAAGAGCTTTATCCATCTCCTTGATATTTCTCCTGGATTTCTGGAGGTGGCAACCCCTGAGAGCAATGCCAAGATAGGCGAGGCATTTAAGAAAGGGGAGTTATTTTACGAGATAACCGTTGACCTTGATTCATACCCAGATATTGGGGACAAGTTTATGGGGCTTGAGGCAGGCGGCGCCCTTGTCTTCATTACCAATGAGACCATCTATGAAGGCGAACGGTCCCTTTATAATTTCCTTGTATCAAGCCACATGCCTGAAGACGAGCTAAGGGGAGTTTTAATAGACACCATAGGCGATAGACCCCTTATCTCCATAAGGCGATGCAGGCTAAGAGAGGAAAGGGCTGGCGGGGACGCTATGCTTTTTGCAGGGGATATGATAGGCAACTCAGCATATTTGGGTCAGACAGCTTTTCAGGAATTTTCTCAGAAAAGCACGCAGGAATTATCTCATACAGACGACCATGCCATTGAGGTATCTAATGCCGCAATGGAAGAGGTTATTGCCATCTCAGGGAGCATCCATCACATCGTAACAGGTCTGGAGCAGATGGACTTTGAAGACCTATTATCAGGGCTCATGGCAAACGACGCCCACAAAGAAGGGCTTAAAAACATGCTTTTTCTCCTTAGAAACCTCGTTCAGGTGGATAGACACCTCTTGACTGCGCTTGAGGACCTTCAAAATGGGATGGAGGAGCTTACTACCATATCTTCAGAGGGCTTTCTTCAGTGGATGGCGCTTTCCATAAGAAATATAGCGGCAGCCCTTGGGATAAATGTTAAAGTGGAGATAAAGGGAACTGATGCAGCAATGCCAAGGACAATTGTATCAAGGCTCAGGCCATATATGAAACAGCTCCTGAGGGCGTGCATAGAGCCCTGCATGGAAAATGCCCGATGCCCTGTTATCACCATAAAGGCAGAGTCCAGAGGCGATGCCCTTGTTATCGGCATTGAGACAGGTATGGACATAAGAGGGCGCACGGATGCGCTGAATAAAATTCCTCAAGGGGACCTCAACATTATAGTAACCGCCCATGAAACAGGCGTTAATATCAGGCTCCCCAGCTCCAATGCCCTCGTAAACGGCATAGTGGTCAGGAAACACGGCATGAATTTTGTGATTCCTGTAAAGGCGGTAAAGAGGATACTTGAGCCGGAAGCTGATGCCATTGTAACCACATCATGCGATGAAGGCTACAGGTTTCTTCGCATAGAAGGCGAGCTTGTGGGCATAAGGCCAATTACCACGGCAGAGGCAATGGGAGACGGCAATAACAGAGGCGTCCTTTCATGTGGAGATGAGTATAATGGTCATGGGCTTATTATTGTAGTTGAAGGGAGCAGGGACGGCGGACTCGCGGCTTTTGAGGTGGATGACGTGCTTGGTCAGGAACAGTTGAGGGTTACGCCCCTTACAGGACATCTAAGGGCGATAGAAGACGCAAGCGGCTGCGCCATACTTGGAAACGGCGATGTAGCCGTGGTTATTGAGGCAGGATAGTGTGGAGATAACAGGCAATGGCAGTCATAACCTTTTGTAACAGGAAAGGCGGCACTGGAAAGACCACAACTTCAGTGCATGTGGCAGGCGGCATTGCCAGAAGGGGCATGAAGGCGCTCCTTGTGGATATTGACCCGCAGGCGCATGCCACCCTGTGGCTTGCAAGGGAGAGGGCAGGTCAGGGAGGCGGGAGTATTGTTGATTTTCTCAGGATAAATGAGGCTGAATCGCAAAGGCTGGATAAGGTGATTGTTGAGACCTCTATAGAGGGCCTCTGGCTCCTTCCCTCAGATAAAGGGGCGGCAGAGATGGAGGTAACCTATGGAAAACGCTCAGGCGCGGCCCACATGCTGAAAAACGCCCTTTCAAGTGAGCAGGACAGGTTTCATTATATCATAATAGACACCCCGCCATATATAGGGCTCTTGATGACTATGGGCCTTCTCACTGCGGATTATGCCTATATCACAATGCCGCTTCAGTTTCTTGCCATAGACGGTCTAAAAGACATGATGCTTCTTGTTAAAAAGATCTCTCAAAAGGCCAATTCAGGGCTTTCCATAGGAGGCATAATCCCTGTAATGTTCAATGCAAGGCTTATGAGCGTTAATAGGCACCTGAACAGGCTAAAAGAGGAATTTGGTCAGGACTTTATCCTGCCGTATATCAGACAGAACGTAAGGCTTTCAGAGGCGGCAGAGGCAGGACGTCTTGTGTTTGACTTCGCGCCGCAGAGTCACGGGGCAAGGGACTATGAAAGGCTTATAGACAGAATCATAAAAGACACAAGTGAATAGAAACGCCTTATATCAAGCTCTAATTCCGATTTATCCTACCTATGCCCAGAATTTTCGTATCTTTTGTAGAAATCTGTCAAATAGATACTCTGAATCATGGGGCCCGGGCGCATTTTCAGGGTGGTATTGGACAGAAAAGGCAAAGAGCTCTTCTGCCTCTATCCCCTCTACAGTCTCATCATTGAGATTTATATGGGTTACTGCAACGCTCTGAGGGAGGCTCATGGCGTCAACTGAGAATCCATGATTCTGGCTTGTAATTTCAATCTTTCCTGTAGAAAGGTCTTTTACAGGCTGATTTGCCCCATGATGACCAAATTTTAATTTATATGTCCTTGCCCCAAGCGCCTGTGATAAAATCTGATGCCCAAGACATATCCCAAATAGAGGCACCTTTCCCAGTAAGCCTTTAACAGTATCTACTATATAGGGCAGGGCCGCAGGGTCTCCTGGGCCGTTTGATATAAACACGCCATGAGGCTCAAGGGACAAGATGGCATCCGACCCTGTATGAGGAGGCACTACAATAGGCTCAACATCACGCCTTGTAAAGAGCCTTAACTGATTATATTTAAGACCGCAATCAATGCATACTACCCTCCATTGCGCATCTCGTATCCGCCCAGTAGCCTTAATTGCCCCATCAGGAAAGATAATCTCTTTTGGACGGTCATTTTCCCATGTATAAGGCGTGGTTGCAGCAACCTCTTTTACAAGGTCTCTGCCTTCAAGAGAGGGATAATCCCTTGCCTTCTCTATAAGACGGGATACACTGGATATATCTGTTGAAATTACTGCCTTCATAGCCCCCTTGAGGCGGATATGGCGCGTAATTGCCCTTGTGTCCACCTCATGGATGCCAAGTTTATTGTTGGCGATAAGGTAGTCCTTTAGAGATTTATCAGCCCGCCAGCTACTGTAGTCATCTTCATATTCCCTTACTATAAATGCCTCAAGATGAAGCCCTGAAGACTCAACATCCTCCTCATTTACCCCATAATTTCCAATAAGGGGATATGTCATTGTTACTATCTGGCCTTTATACGACGGGTCAGTCAGGACCTCTTGATAACCTGTCATGGCAGTATTAAATACTACCTCTCCTGCCGCCTCGCCCTCTCCTGTAAATGACTTTGCCTCAAATATCCTCCCATCTTCAAAGGCAATAATGGCCTTCATATCTCAAGTGTGCTCCTTTTTATTTAATATTAATTGGTTATATTCACATTCCACCTTGTCCCATCTGGGGTGTCCATTAAAACAATGCCCTTTTGCGCCAGCTCATCCCTTATCTTATCCGCCGTCTCCCAGTCCTTGTTTGCCCTGGCCTCATTGCGTGCGGCGATCTTTTCTTCAATAATCTCTTTTGAGACCCCAATCTTTTCTAAATAAGTTATCTTTTTCTCTTCAATAAGAACCTGAGGGTCCTCTTTTAATATGCCAAGCACATCGCCCATCTCTATAATGGCCTCTATTGAGCCTTCAATAACAGGGCAATAAAGGGCAGACTGCCTCTTTTTTGCCTCTTCTGTCAATATATTTAACATCCTTACAGCCTCAAACAAGAGCCCTATCGCCTTTGCCGTGTTAAAATCGTCATCCATTGCCTGAAAAAACCTTTCTGACATTGCGCTAATAAGGCTATATGCCTCTTGGGCCTTGTCTGAGATGGGACGCTTCTTTTTTGTTGTAGTGCGTTTTAATGCCTCTTTTGCCTCATATAAGGCGTTATAACAGCGCATTAACGATACCTCATTTCCCCTTAAAAGCTCAGGGGAATAGTCAAGCGGGCTTCTATAGTGCTTTGACAGCAAAAATAACCTCAATGCCTCAGGGTGAAATTCAGAGAGGATGTCTTTTATGGTAACAAAATTGCCTAAAGACTTTGACATCTTCTCCCCTTTTATCGTAACAAATCCATTATGCATCCAGTAACGGACAAAAGGGGCATTATTGGCCGCCTCTGACTGCGCCTTCTCATTCTCATGGTGCGGGAATATGAGGTCAAGACCGCCTCCATGAATATCTATGGTCTTTCCAAGATATTTCATGCTCATTGCAGAACACTCTATGTGCCAGCCGGGCCTTCCCTTTCCCCACGGGCTGTCCCACTCAGGCTCGCCTGGCTTTGATGCCTTCCAGAGGGCAAAGTCAAGCGGGTCTTCCTTTGCCTCTCCAACCTCTATCCTCGCACCTGCCCTTAGCTCATCAATATTCCTGCCCGAGAGATTCCCATAATCCGGAAAGCTCCTTACCCTGAAATACACATCCCCATTTGATGTGCAATAGGCATTGCCATTTTTAATAAGCCTCTCTATAAGGGAGATTATCTCAGGGATATGGGCAGTTGCCCTTGGCTCAATATCAGCCCTTTTGACCCCAAGCCTTTCCATGTCTTCATAAAAATTTGCTATCTCCCTTTCTGAAAGCTCTTTAACGGATATGCCCTCTTCTTTTGAACGGTTAATTATCTTATCGTCTATGTCAGTAAAATTCCTGACAAATATGACCTTAAACCCCCTTTTCCTGAGATATCTGCATATTACATCAAAGACCACAGCAGAGCGGGCATGTCCGATATGACACCTGTCATACGCGGTAATGCCGCAGACATACATCCTGACTTTCCCCTCTTCAAGGGGGATAAAGGGAACTTTTTCCTTTTGTTGCGAAGAATATATAGTTATAGACATCTATCTTTTTAAATATCTCCCTTTAGTGTTAGCAGGCTGATTGTATAGATTAAAGTCAAAATAAATATGGAGCCATAGAACCAGCCTAAAGTTATTGAGAACATTATTCTCAATCTTGATTGTTCTTTTTCCTTAAATCTATAGGCGTTCATATCAAATAAGTATTTATCAGTTTCCAATCTATGCTGGATGACCCACTTATATAGATGCCTGTAGAGTCGCTCTTGCCAGAGAAAATAGGCATCCAAGAACCAGAAAACTATCAATGGTATATAAGCAATAATAACCTGATATTTTGAGCCTTTTAGAAGCAATGTAACTGCGACAAGCGTAATCGTCCATCCTTTTATCATAAAAGAATTAAAGGCCATTCTTTTGATGACATTTTGGATTATCTCTATCTCTTTAAGCATGAATTCTTTTAATTCTTCTTTGCTGTATTTCATTTGTCGCACTACCTTCTAAGCCTATAATAACAGGCTAAACAGCGCATTTTTAAATATATTTATATTTTTCCTTGTCTTGGCAGACAGGAAAAACATAGGGCTGTTAAAGCCAGCATCATCTACTGCTTCATGTGTTAAGGCAGTCTCAGGGTTTATAGGGACATATATAGACTTAATCTCCTCTTTTATCGCCTTTTTTCTCTTTGATAACTGATTTGAAGAAAATTTATCGCATTTATTGAATACAGGCATAACATTTAAAGAATTATCCCTTAAAAACAATAAAAGCTCTAAGTCAAGGTCATCAAGCCCCCTTCTTACATCAAATATCGTAACAACTGCCCTTATATCCCTTTTTTGCGAAAAATATGTCTCTATAAGGGTCTTCCATCTCCTTATAACGCCCTTTGGGGCCTTTGCATAACCGTAGCCCGGAAGGTCAACCAAAAGGCTCCTTTTTTCAAGAATTGCATCCTCCACATTTTGGGCATTAAATTCTATTGAAAAAAAATTAATGCTCTGGGTAAAGCCTGGACGAGAGCCAACCTTTACAAGCCTCCTCCTCTCTAATACAGCGTTTATGAGAGAAGACTTGCCTGCATTAGACCTTCCAGCAAATACAGCCTCAGGATACTGAGGGGCTGGAATATCCTTTGGATGAAACGCAGATGTCAGAAATTCCGCCCTTTTCACTAAAAATCGCATTGCATCTTTCGCTATTTACTATTAGCTCATACTGACAATTTTTATAATACCTTATTTAAGGCATACTCTATAATGCCCTGTGCGCCTTTTGCTTTAAGCCTTGGCACAAGGTCTCGCACCTGCCTTTCATCAACTACTGTCTCTACAGAGCACCAATCCTCATCATATAAGGGGGATACAGTTGGGGCATTAAGGCTTGGAAGAAGGTCAACTATATCCTTTAATGCCCGCTTTGGACAATTCATCTTTAGGCCAACCATCCTGTATGCCTCAAGAGCCCCCTTTAAGAGCATTGCTATCTGCTCTATCTTTGCGCTCTTCCACTTATCTTTTATGGCATCTTTGTTCGCTATGAGCCTTGGATATGACTCCATAAGCACCTTAATTATCTTAAGGCCATGCGCCCTTATAGTGCTCCCAGTCTCTGTAACCTCAACAATGGCATCGCAAAGGCCATTAACTACCTTCGCCTCTGTAGCCCCCCATGAGAATTCCACTGTAACGCTTATGTCTCTCTCAAAAAAATACTGCTTAGTAAAGTTTACCAACTCAGTCGCTATCTTCTTACCCTCTAAGTCTTCAACCCTCTCTATGTCAGAGTCATTAGGGACAGCGATAATCCACCTTGCAGGCCTCTTTGACACCTTAGAATACACAAGGTCGCAAATGGATATTACATCTGAAGAATTCTCTAATATCCAGTCCTTACCTGTGATGCCGACATCTATTATGCCCTGCTCTACATAGCGGCTCATCTCTTGAGCGCGGCAAATACTGCACTCAATCTCGTCATCGTCAATATCTGGGAAATAGCTCCTGTAATGAGGCTCAATACGCCAGCCAGACCTTGCAAATAACTCTATTGTCGCCTTTTCCAAACTGCCCTTTGGTATCCCGAGTTTAAGCCTTTTCAAGCCATTAGCTCCTTTATTGTTTTATCTCTAAATCCTGCAATCATAATTGCTTATCTTAGATGGCACTATATACTTTTTTAAGACGCCGTGCAAGGACAACTATTAAGCGTAATGCCCCCAAAAATTTCATTGCTTTTTTGACTTTTCTTTATACAATCCTTTATTATCATTTTATTATTAAAGTGCCATGCTTAAATTAATATACTAAGATTATAATATCATAAAAGGCTTAACTTATGAAATTCCGTTCAAGGACAAGGAGAAAGGCTATAAACTTGATTGCCCTTATATTGGCAGGGCTTTCAGCTGCTATTGGCCTGTTTTTTCTCATCTGGATAATATTTGAGATTACCCAGAAGGGGATTTCCTCCATAAACTGGGCGTTCTTTACAGAGCTCCCTGTCCCGCCGGGCGAGACAGGCGGCGGCCTTTCAAATGCCATAATGGGGAGCATTATTATTACCCTGATAGCCACTGTTATAGGCGTTCCAATAGGCGTACTAGCGGGGACATACCTTTCAGAGTTTGGATACGGTCGTCTTTCCGCCATTATACGCTTTATAACAAATACCTTTGTAAGCGCCCCTTCAATTGTCGTAGGGGTATTTGTTTACAGTATAATGGTAGTTCCATTAAAGGGCTTTTCAGGTCTTGCTGGCGGCATCTCACTTGCCATAATTATGCTCCCAGTAATTACAAGGACAACAGAAGAGATTTTGAGGCTTGTCCCAGTTGGGCTTAGAGAGGCTGCCCTTGCCCTTGGCGCCCCATATTGGAAGATGGTCGTGAGCATTGTCTATAGAGCAGGAAAAAAGGGGCTTATAACTGGAATAATCCTTGCCATTGCCCGAGTATCCGGGGAGACTGCCCCGCTCTTATTTACGGCCCTTAATAGCCCTTACTGGCCCAGCGGTCTTATGGAGCCAATGGCAAACCTTACCGTTACTATATTTAATTATGCGATGAGCCCCTATGAGGACTGGCAGGCAAAGGCATGGGGCGGCGCATTTCTTATTACATGCGCCCTTTTAATAGTAAATATATTGTCAAGGGTTATAGTAAGACAAAAGGGATAAGGGGCTACATATTACAAGTTACAGATATGACACACTAAATTTATAGAGGTAAATATGAGTGTATCAGGACTATCAGAGCCATCAATGCCCTTTGACTTATCAGACAGGGCAAATATAAAGATAAAGGTAAGGGGCCTTAATTTCTTTTATGGGGCATTTCAGGCGCTTTATGACAATCATCTTGACATTGCTGAAAAAAAGGTAACGGCATTTATTGGCCCCTCAGGGTGTGGCAAATCAACGCATATAAGGACATATAACCGCATGTTTTCTCTTTATCCTGAGCAAAAGGCAACTGGTGAAATAATTCTTGATGGACAAAATATCTTAGAGGAGAATATAGACCTTATAGAGCTAAGGACCAGGGTGGGCATGGTATTTCAAAAACCCACCCCTTTTCCAATGACAATATTTGACAATGTGGCCTATGGATTAAGGTTGAAGGCAAGGCTTCCAAAGAGTGAGCTTGAGGCAAGGGTTGAAGATGCCTTAAAAGGGGCAGCCCTCTGGGATGAGGTAAAAGACAATCTTCATTCTCTTGGGACAGACCTTTCTGGGGGACAGCAGCAAAGGCTTTGTATTGCAAGGGCAATTGCTGTAGAGCCCGAGGTCATCCTAATGGATGAGCCCTGCTCCGCCCTTGACCCTGTTGCCACTTATAAGATAGAAGAGCTTATAGACAAACTTAAAGAGCAATATACCATTGTAATTGTAACCCATAATATGCAGCAGGCAGCAAGGGTATCTGACTATACGGCATTCTTTTATCTTGGAAGATGCATTGAGTTTGGCCCAACAGAAGAGATATTTACCGCTCCAAAGAAAAAGGAGACTGAAGATTATATTACGGGAAGATTCGGATAAAAATTTGTTTTAAGAATAATGGAGTTGTTATAAAAGCTATTATTTTTGATAAATATTCAATTATAGTTTTGAGAACTAGCTATGAAGACTATGCATAAAATTATAATAGGTGACTCACGAAAGATGCTTGAATTGGAAGATGCTTCAGTTCATTTAGTGGTTACTTCTCCTCCTTATTGGCAATTAAAAGACTATGGCGCTGATAGTCAAATTGGCTTTAATGATACATACGAAAAATATATTAATAATCTCAATCTGGTATGGCAGGAGTGTTATCGTGTTTTAAAGCCCGGATGCCGTATTGCAATAAATATTGGCGATCAATTTGCCCGTTCTGTTTATTATGGAAGGTATAAAGTAATTCCTATACGAACTGAAATAATTAAGTTTTGTGAAACTATTGGGTTTGATTATATGGGGGCGATTATATGGCAAAAAAAGAC
>JALWQB010000132.1 GCA_026994795.1 Deltaproteobacteria bacterium | reverse complement strand
TACGAAAACGCTGGTTTCCATTAACATATTTAGAAATAAGGTCTAATACTCCTTTAAGGTGTTATTGGTGCAAAAGAACTATATATAGGCATATAAAAAAAGCTACTCAAGCTTTTGGGGTAAAAGCTATTCTTGATGGGACGCAGGCAGATGACTTAAAAAAGGATAGACCGGGTTTAAAGGCATTAAGCGAGCTTAAAATTATCATACCCCTTGCAGCTACAGGGATTACCAAGGATGAGATAAGAAAATATGCCCTTCAATATGGGCTAATTACCGCCTCAAGAAAGAGCGAGGCATGTCGTGCAGTAGCTATTAACACTGGTAGTTTGTTGACTAAATATAATCTCTTATAAAAAAACTAAAATACATTAAAGTAATCCGTCCTTTTTTCCGATATAGTAATAGACAACATAAGAGACATAATTATATAAATTTAAAAAAATAAAATACTATAAAATAAATTAGTTAACATGACCTTTATTAATATCTTTATTAAAGGAGGACAAGGGCTATGAAGATAGATGGAGCACCTCAAAAGGTTGTTGGGGCGTATTTAAAACAAAGTCAGGGAACAAATCTTAAAAAAGGGGCAAAGACAGAAAATAATCATATAGATGAAAACTTAGAAGATATAAGTAAAGTAAAAAATCAAGGGATTAACGATAAAGTGGAGTTATCAAACCGCTCAAAGGCAATGCAACAGTTAAATGAGGCATTAGAGAGGCCTCAGGGAGAAAGACAGGAGCGCATAATGGAAATAAAAAGGCAGGTAGATGCCGGAACATATAATGTCGCCCCTGAAAATGTCGCTGCGGCCATGATGACTGACTTAATTAAGGACCTTGGCTAAGTAATTCTTAAGCCATAAAGACTAACTATAGCCAAAATGGATAAAAGTAGATATAACTATGTGGTATAACAATATAAATATGATATTGAGGACAACTTGTTTATGTTGCTTAGCTTAGATAATGTCGCATAATATATATTATGTAAAATTTATTGGTCGCATAAATCTTAGGGACTTTATGCGAAATTCCCCCCTTCTTTTTTTATCCTTGTTCTTCAAGAGGCCTTAAAAAGCCTTTTAAAAAAATTTAGGAAGCGCCTTTCATTACATTTTCAGCCAGTTTATAAAATTCTTGGGAATTGGCGTTCTGTTGCAGCGCTGCCGGTGCGCCTTTATCTCCGCCAATTCTTATAGATGGCTCTATCGGTATCTGAGCTAACAGCGGCACATTAAAGGCATTGGCCAGCTTCTCACCGCCGCCGCTTCCAAATATATCCATTATATCGTCTGTATCAGGGAGCTTTAAATAAGACATATTTTCAACAATGCCCAGTATTGGTATCTCTTCAGTTTTAAACAGCCCAATAGCCCTTCTGACATCTGCAATAGCGACTTTTTGAGGTGTAGTTACAACTATTACGCCATCTAATGGTATAGATTTTGTTACAGTAATAGTAGCGTCTCCTGTCCCAGGAGGTAAATCTACTATAAGATAGTCAAGCTCTCCCCATTTGACCTTTCCAAGAAACTCCTTTACGGCCTTATTCACAAGCGGGCCCCTCCAGACAATCGGCACGCCTTCACCAGCAAGCGTGGCGGTTGACATGAGCTTAACCCCATATTTTTCAAGGGGGATGAGCATACCTTTTGAGCCAACTGGCCTTTCATCAACCCCCATCATTATCGGGATATCAGGGCCGTGAAAATCAGCGTCTAATATGCCTGTAGTCTTTCCAAGATTATTTAAGGCAATAGCAAGATTGACAGTAACAGTTGATTTTCCAACTCCCCCTTTGCCGCTTGCAATAGCAATAATTCTCCTGACATGCTTTATGCCTTCCATGTCAGACGGCGCCTGACCGAACAGCCTTGCCCTTTCCTCGCTTGTCATAGATGTAAGAGCCACTTCTGAATATCTGACGCCTTCAACTGAATCAATCGCTGACTTAACTTCATCCTTTATCTGACGCTTTAAAGGACAGCCGCTAAATGTCAATGCAACTGTTACTTTTACTGCCCCCTCCCCTGAATTTATTTCTATATCTCGTATCATTCCAAGCTCAACAAGCCCCTTTTTGAGCTCAGGGTCCTTTACATCCCTTAATGCCTCAAGGACCTTGTCTTTTGTCAATTGACCATTATTTGACGACATAAAATTTTTCCTCCATCCAATAAAAGTAGATATTTATCTATTAAGATATTTAGGCTATGTTTTGAATTCTGGATAGTAGCAGGTATTGTCTTTATTCTTACTTTGTCGTAGTGTGCTTGTAAAGATGATGAAAGAGCATAATTGGATAGAGCTGACAATTTTTTTAAAGGATGACCCCCCTACCCCGCTTACTTCAATTTCCATAGACAATATTGCATCTCAAATAGCCTCTATATTTAACTGCGGCGTATCTATTAATGATGTCAGTAATAGTATAACTGTATATTTCAAAGAAGAAGACCTTTTTAAAGACAAAGACGCTATACTAAAAAATCTCCTCAATATTTTAGGGAATATTAAGTTTACGCTAAATATAAATCAGTTAAAAAATGAAGATTGGCATTCAAGCTGGAAAAAATATTTTCGTCCTATAAGGATTGGGAAAAGATTTATCGTAACCCCATCATGGGAGAGGCAATTTTATGATGCAACAGATAGCAATAACAGTCAAGGTATCAATGCTAACGACCCATTAGTAATAAAGATTGACCCTGGCCCCGCCTTTGGCACAGGCACACATGCTTCAACGCAGCTTTCTATTGAGCTCCTTGAAAAGATATGGGAGGATGCCAAAACACGCATAAAAGCAGTGAGGGTATTAGACTGCGGCGCAGGCAGCGGAATACTGGCTATTGCCGCGGCAAAACTCGGGGCATCCAAGTGTGTTTTAATAGATATTGACTACGATGCCTTAAAAGAGGCGAAAAAAAATGTCTGTTTAAATAAGGTGCAGGGAAAATGTATTATATCTGAGACAAAGTGCAATGAACTAAATGAGAAATTTAACATAATATTAGCCAATATAGAAAAGAATGTATTAGTAAATTTATCAAAAGAATTTACTAAATTATTGCTGCCAAATGGGGTTATTATATGTTCTGGCATACTTATATCGCAAAAAAGGCATCTTATATCTGCATTTAAAGAACTTTCTTTATACCCTATACTTGAAAGAACTCATAAAGAGGATGGAGAGTGGATGGCAATAGCCTTCAAGAAAAAAACGCATCATTAAAAAGGTTTTTGGTAGATACGGATACATTATTATCAAAGGGCTGTTTTGCCCTTCCAGTTAAAGAGGCCCATCACCTTATAAATGTATTGCGGCTGCGCCAAGGGGATAAGATAGAGCTTATAGACGGCAAAGGCCATATTGCCCTGGCTGAGATAGTGGAAATATCCCATAAAAAATCTGACAAAAAGGTCATGGTCTTAACAGAGAAAAATCAATTATTTTCTGAGAAAATTGATGATACCCTCCCTATTATTCTTACCCCTTCCCTATTGGCCGCGACAAAGATGGATATTGTTATCCAAAAGGCGACAGAAATCGGCGTAAAAAGGATATTGCCAGTTATTACTCAATATTCTATTCAAAGGAAAAAATATTCTATGAACAAGAGAGATAGGTGGCAGCAGATAGCATATCAGGCATTAAAACAGTGTAAGGGCATTAATGCTCCTATTATAGATGATCCAGTATCAATATGGGATATTAGAGAAAGGCTTGTTGATTTATTGAATAAAGATAATAATTATTGTCTATCAACCTGTAATATTGACGATATCTATGAGCATTCTTTAAAAATTATGCTGTCGCCCTACCCTTCCGCCTCATTACATGAGGCATTAATGTCATTGAAATTCCCTGTAATTTTACTTACTGGCCCAGAAGGCGGGCTGACGCCTAAAGAGACATCCTATCTGGAAAAACTTGGCTTTTTAGGCGCGTCTATTTCAAGGCGCATATTAAGGGCGGAAACTGCCTCTATTATTGCGACGGGCATTGTCGCTTACATGTTACAATTTACAAGGTCAACTTTAACGGTTTCAGGCTGATTGAAGTCTTGAGGAGTTTTTTATTTAGGGTTATTTAATGAAGGGTTAGGGAAAATAGAAGAAGGATACAAGCAGTATTTCTTACGCAGGAATCCATTTATATACCGCAGCTCATCATCCCTTGTCTTGACAATACCATCAAGCCTTGCATCCTTCAATGCCTCTAATATCTCGCTGTATATTGGTCCTTCTGGTATATTAAGTTTCAAAAGGTCATTTCCCGTAATCTCTGTTTTTACATGCTGATAATGGGTAATATGTCTGCTTATCTGCTCCTTGCTCTCCTGCATCTTTGAAATAGCCATTGAAAACAATTGAGCCTCTAATGATATGGGGCTTAAGCGCCTTCTTACCTCGCTTGGCCTCACAACATCAGCGTTTTCAAAGCGTCTATCAAGCCACCTTGCAATACCCGTTGCCTCAACCCTTGCAGTAACGATAACGGAGGCATCCTTTTGTCCCACCTCAAGGCGTAATAAAAGCTCATCAAGTAAGGATGAGTCTGTCTCTGATATAAGGACAAGAAACATTAATATCCACTTTTTAGGATGTTTATCCGTAAATAAAAGATTATACCACGATAACACCTCCTTTGTATTCATAAAAAGCGCTTTAATCCTGTCATTAAATAAAATGCCTTTATGGATTTCTTCAAGAAGGCCAAGGGAGTTGAGACGTTCAATCGCCTTTGCCGGCTCATTTTCTTCAAGTATTAGCCTTAACTCTGTAAGTATCCTTTTCCCTGAAAGTTTTTCAAATAATTTAAGTTTCTTGGCGTTTTTAATAAGCCTTAATGTGTGTTTTCCTATTTTAAAGCCAAATCTTTGCTCAAA
>JALWQB010000131.1 GCA_026994795.1 Deltaproteobacteria bacterium | reverse complement strand
GGATGGTCAGGACAGGAGAAAAGACCTTCCCTTTTGAGGCCTCAAGCGCAAAGAGCTGCTGAAGCAGGATAAAAGTTGATTTTGTCGCGCTATCAGTATCGCTTATGTAGAACCATGAGCCCCTGTATCTTACGGCAATCATAGCATCCTTTAAAAGAGAGTAGCTGTCAGCGCTCCTTATATGAAATATATCTGAAAGCATACTGCCCCAGAAAAATGCGCTTCCATCCTCTTCTAAGGTCTTTACCGCCCTGTTTGAATCAAGGTCATGCAATGGCACATCTATGCCATGAGAAAGATAAAACAATACCCCTATAAGGGAGCGAGTCTCAAGCCGTATAGAGGTATCATCGCTTATAGTCGCCTCAGGGCCTAATAGAACATGATATGGCGCATCCTTTATGCCAAGCATATCTCTAATCTGGCGAGCCTCTAATGTGTCCTCAATAAAACGGAGCGCTGGAACAAGCTGCCCCTTATGCTGGACATAACCAAACCTTACCCCCCTCTTCTCCCTCAATACCTCAAACAGCCTGCTTAAACGCAAAAATCTCTTGAATTCAGGCGGCGCACTGGGCGTTGGGCCTGATGCAGTCGGGGCATTGGGTATGTCATTCATAGACTGTATGCAAAGCCTCAATACCCTGTCAAGCCGCCAGCCCGAATTTAACAATATGATGATATGCTCTACTGGAACAGGGGAAAGAAGACGCCTTGCAAACTCCTCTCCCTGAAGCGGCACAAGGGTTACTGTGGGCTTTTCAGAATATGAAAGGCCAAGGCTTACGCCATACGAATCAGGCATTGCCTCCTTGATACTTGCTGATGCCCCTGCATTGCCTGAAAATGAGTGTTGCGTAGATATGCTTGCAACCTCAAGAAATATTGGGCCTTCACCATACCTGAGCCTTACAAGATTAAGCAGCATCTGCTCGCCAACCGTATGGTGCAACACAGCGTTAAAGCCCAGAGAGGCATCCTTTAAGACCCTTTGACTATGAAAACCGCAACCAGACATAAAAAATATGGCTATAAAGACCATAAAGAAATTTAACCGCTTACCCACACCCTTCATTATTATTTCCCCTTCTTTTTAAAGAGAAAATCAGATATAAATTTGTTTATCTTCTTTCCTACCTCTTTCTTTATTGTCTTCTTTGCCCTCTCTTTTATGGCATCAAGCCCTAATACAGGAACAGGCTCATCATATCTGCCCTTAATCTTTACAGGGATGGTAATCCTGCCATCCTTATCTACAATCACCTGAAGATAGCTCTTACGCCTTATAAGCCTTGAGCTTATCTTCTTTGAAAACCTTATTGAAAGAGGGGCGTCTATCCTTCCATCAAGGGCAAACCGTCCCTTATCCACTATAAGGTCGCAATACTTTGTATTTACCTTGCTGTTTGAGACAAGCCACCCATTCTCAAACCTTATTTTCCCCTTTAACTCCTTAAATCGCATCCGCTTTAACTCCTTAATCTTGAAAAGCGAGGCAAGGGCAAGGGTTACAGGGTTCTCTTCTATCGCCCCATTTTTTACCCCATATCCCCCATCTAACACAAGAGAGCGTTCAATAGCTGAAAAGGGCATAAGCCTTCCTTTAAATGTCATAGAGGTAAACAGGCTGCCAGAAATGGGGAAGCGCCCCTTATTAATGCCATAAAACAAGGCAATATCTTTAATATCTAATCCGGTTACCTTAAAAACGCCTTCAAAAGGCATACCATCAGTCTCAAGCTCTACCCTTGAGACTGCCTGAACCTTTCCGCCAAATACCCTGCCAATATCCTTTTGAATATCCATGCGCCCGTCCTTTACAATACAGGCAATCTTTATATCGCTTGCATTTACTCCATTGACCCTCAATCTCTTTATCTCTGCCAGCGCATTTAAGGAAATATTATCTACTGGAACCGGCAATGGGACAAGGGCGGATAATGTCATTGGGATAGAAGAAGATGTATTGCTGACTTTTCGGGCAGTAGAAGAGGCGCCTTCTGAAATTTTGGAATTAATAGCGATATCAGGCCCGCTTCCAGAGCTAAACCCAGAAAAGACAGGATATAGCTTATCAATATCTATGTGATTAGAAAGCACTTTAAGGTCAATTAAAGGATGCTTTGAAAGATATTTATCTAAAGACAGGAATAAATCTATGTTATCCCTTCCTATTGTAATATTAGATGTCATATTTGCCTTTAAGGTATCAAATACCACTTTGGAATGTGTAGATATAGGGGTATCATTGAGGCTTAAATTCGTATCTATCTCAGCCATCCCATTATAATTTATATCTCCATTTCTATCTACCTTGAGCTCACTTACGCTAACTAAAAACTTACCCTTTAATAAAGGGAGCCTCTTTGTCTCATCATAAAATCTATATTTCCCGTCCCGTATAAAAAATTTATTTAAAGTCAATGCAATGACCTGTGAAGGGGCAGGAGGGGCATTAGATGACGAGGCTGTTTTCCCATCAGATTTAAGGGCATTTAGCAAAGAATCAAAGTTAAAACTGCCATCCGCCCTCCTGACAATCCTTATAAATGGCCTGTCTATTAATACGCCAGAAATAGAGATATTTCCCCTAAGCAGGGCAAACAGGTCATATAACATATTGAAGCGCTTTATCCTGATAAAATCAGTACTCCCATCTTCTTCCTTTATGATTAAATCATCAATAGACACCCCGCTCAAAAACGCAAACCTCGCAGACCCAACTGTAACCTTTCTATGAATGGCCTCTTCAACCCTGGGCACAATAAAGGCTATAAGCCTTCCTTCTGAAAAATATACCTTTAAAAATACAAACATCGCCCCTAAGATAAAAAGAATAATACATAAAAACCAAATAATTGCCTTTCTTGTCTTAGTCATCATATTTTATCCGCCTTATACTTATTTCTTTATAGATATGAGGCATAATGCCAATACTCAGTATAGCTACTGCATAATCGCTGACATCTCCTCAGCCTCATCCTGCGCCTTTAAGACAATATCATCTATAAAATGCTTGCTTAATCCATATTCTTCAACGCACCTATTTTTCATAAAGGATAGCTCCTCTTCAATAGAAGAGCCGTTAAGAAATCTTACGCAAGAGACAATATTCACTGCAACAGGCACAAATTGACTTGGTTTCTCTGAGTGATGCTCTAAAATAGAGTTCTGTAAAAGCTCTGGAAAATTCCACTCTTCCGCCATTAATGCGCCAACTGTCTGATGGTCATAGCCAAGGCGCTCTTTCTCAATATCAGGAAGCCTTCTGCCCTCTCTCTCATCCCACTGATTAAGGACGGAACAATACTTTTCATCCTTTGATTTTAATAAAATGGGGATCCCAATATCCTGAAGCAGCGCAGCGGTAAAGGTATCATCTTTATAGGCAGGATGCAGTTCTTCTGCAAGCTGCCTTGCAAGGCTTGCCCTCAGTGCCGATGTGTACCAAAACTGCCTTATATTCAGGCATGAAAGCCTGATAGCTGGCAATGCATCCCGTACTGCCAGAGGCAAAATAAGAGATTCAAGCCTTGAACGCCCCAAAAGATTTACTGCATGGGTAACATTGGATATCTTCTTAGATAATCCAAAAGCCGCAGAGTTCACGAATTTAAGCACCATTATGTGCATACCAGGGTCTTTTTCAATCTCTTTTGCAATAGCTTTAAAAGACGCCTCCGGGTCCCTTATCTTTTTTAATGCATTCATAACTGCCTGTGGAAAACTCGGAAGCTCAAAGCCGTCCAGAAGCTCCTTTATGGCCTTCTTTGGGTCATTTTTCCTCTTCTTAAAGAAATTAAAAAACATATCCCCCTCCTCTCCGCCTGTTCAATAACGACCAAGAGCCGCTTGCCGACAATCCGCAAATCAGAAGGGCGCAGTGAATTATCGGTCAAGCGCACCTGTTTGTCCAGCTCTCTTAGCACGACAAGAATGGTCAGCGATGTCCCGGTCTAATCCTGCCATTGGCGCTGTTTTCCCGCGCCAATAGCATACTCTATTTTATCTCTATAATATAAGGCTTCTTTGTAAAGACAAGGCTCATCTTAGGGGTATTGCCTGCCGGGGCATATCCTAATAAGGCATCCGACTCTACCACGGCCCCGCTTATGTCCATTATATCTGATGTTACGCTCATTTTAATATTATAGCTCGTATCCATCCCAAAATGCATAACCATTTGATTCAATTATTTAAAAAGAATTGGAAGAAATCAGCCTCATTTTAGCTAACCCCCTGTTTATTCATTTAAATTTATTTTTGTCCCCTTTTACTGCGTAGGATTATAGGTCTTGTTTAATTTATATACCCATGCAAGTATCTCTGCTACCACCCTATATGCCTCTTCTGGTATTTCTTCATAAAGGTCAAGTTTTGATAAAAGCTCTACTAAATCGTTGTTTTCGTGTATTGGAACACCTGCTTTTTGGGCTATATCAATTATCCGCTCTGCAACCTTACCGCTGCCTTTTGCAATAACCTTTGGCGCCCTGTCTTTTATGGCGTCATATTTAAGACCTACGGCCTTTTTTCTGTCAGGTGGCATAAATAATATCTTAAGCCTTTTAGTTTTGAAATAAGTGACGGCATAATTATAAATTAAAGTCTCGACTCAATATTCTATTGGAACGATTCCTAAACAGTATTTCTATCGACCGGAACTAAAATCTTCAGCAGGTAGGGGCACGTTGCAACGTGCCCCTGCTCATCCGTTTTTAAATAGAAATATTGAGTTAAAGTCATTACCATAAAAATGATATGCTCTTTAGGAATCGATCCAATAGTCCTCTTGTCTGATTAAGAGGCTCCTTATATCGTAGTCATCGCTATAGCTGCCATCTTCACTGGCCACCTTACCTTTTAACCCTGTCTTTTCCTCTTCTAACCGCCTTATTAATGAGCTTAAAAGGCAATTGGGCCGTCTTAAATCCTTTAATTTGAT
>JALWQB010000130.1 GCA_026994795.1 Deltaproteobacteria bacterium | reverse complement strand
GGCGAGGAGGTGGTAACCCCCAAGGCAGTAGTGGAAGAGACCGTAACAGAGGTGATAGGCGATACAGGGTCAGTAAGCGTTGAAAAGAGGGATGCGGGAGTTTTAGTGGTGCAGGTAGTAGATGTAGATGTACCTGTATTTATAGAGAAGGTTGTGATACCGCCTGCAGGTATTCCTGAGGGGCTCCATGTAATGCCTCAGGGGACAATTATGAGCGTTTCAAACGGCGTGGCTACTGTTGTTGCCCCGGCGCCGTATGATCCTGTGGCCGTGTCTGTTGCCCTTGTTCCGGATGCCCTTGGCGCCCAGTCAGTTGAGATCTCCCCGTCAGGCGTTGTAGATATCTTGATGGCAGAGGATCTTATGGTAGTAGGCACTTTTGGCTATGGCGTTTCAAAGGAGAATACGGTTGGAGCGGCTGAAGGGGTCTCTTTTGAGACTGTTGGAGAAAATCCTGCTTCAGAGACATTCAGGGTGACGGTAAGGTATGAGGACGGCTCAATTCAGGACCTTGCCCCTGTCGCTGCGGATATGGATAGCCTTTCAGCGGAGCTTGATACGTATTTCAAGGGAGATTACAGTATTGACCGCAATCTTGGGGTGATTGACCTTGGGGATGCTGGTAAATTTAAATTCGCCTATGAAGTGGAGCCTTATGATTTTGCCTCAAGAATGCTCTACAATGCCCAGAAAAATGATAATGGAGTCTATTGGGATACGGGAGATTTTAATGAGGACGGCGTCAGTGATGCGAGGATGTGGACTGCAAGGGGAATGCAGGTCATATATGGCGCAGTAGAGTAGTCTTTAAAGCACAGCAGCGGAGATAAGAAGAGGAGGAAGGAGAGGAAGGAGGAGGAAGGATTATGAGATGTGCTTTATTGGCGCTTATGGCGTTTATGCTGGCGTATGTCAATGCGGCGAAGGCAGGTCTTTTTCTTGATATAAATCAGGATGTCTTTGCTGCTGGGAATGTGGCTGATTTTTTTATGGGGAATACGGGGGAGTATTCTTCCCCCGTAGATGTCTATATAGCATTTAAGCTTCCTGGAGATGAGGGCCTGTATTTCTGGCCCTCTTTTTCAAGAGAACCTATCCCGTATATGAGCGGCTGGTCTCCTGAGACCTTGCCCAGAACCCAATTTTTTTCTTACAAATTCCTTGGTCATGAGCCTATTGGGGAATACAAGTTGTATGGGGCCCTATTTATGTCCGGGCGTTTTGACATGGATTCGCTGATTGGGGAGATTGTAGAGGAGACCTTCTATTTTTCTAATGAAGAGCCAGTGGGCGCCGATGGTCCGATAGTCGGGGTTATACCTGAAAACGGCCAGGTCTTTTCCACAGTTTCGCCGGTATTCAGCATAAGCTTTGTCTCCCCTGTTGACCTGGAGTCAATCAGGCAGAATAGCTCTATAGTAATTGAGAGCCTTGTTTCCGGGAAACAGGCGACTACATACAGTGAAAACGGGGCGTTGTGGGTGCAGCTCTATATACCTGATGGAGATATGCAGATAATGCACAGGTTTTCAGAGGATGAAGAATCCCTTGTTACCCTTGAGACGGCTGATGATGGCTCTACCCTTATATTGCCTGTTCATCCCGTTCAAATTATGGGAGAGACATTTTCGCTCCATCAGGGCGGACGTTACCAGTTTACAATTAATTTCCTTGAAGGAGCGAGGCTCATTGACGGGACATCGCTTTCTGGCATAACTGTTGGGCCAATTGAGTTCAGGATTGAGTGAGGAATGGGTAGACTTAGCCGTAGATATGCGTTCTTTGGCCTGATCGTTATTGTTTTGATGATAGAATTCCATCCTGCGCCTCTATCTTCTGCAACGTACCCGGGCTGGCTTATACAGGATACCCCGATGGCCTTTACCCTTAACCAGTGGGAAGGGGAGCTGACAGTTCAATGGCTTATGGTAAACAGCGCCATAGACTTTATGGATATAAGGGGGGAAGTTGGTGGCGGAAGCAGGCTTTTTACAGGCGATTCAGGCGACCTGAACGGCGGGAGATGCACCTTCAATCTTGGTGTGCTGCCAAGCGTTATGCTGTTTTACAGCGGCCAGCGCCACGAAATCGTTACGGAATTGGGTGAATCTCATACCTTTGGCTCAGTAGATAGCGACCGCGGCATAAATACCTGGAGCCATGAAGCTGGCATCAGGTGGAATTTTCTTGACGTTCCATTTAAGGATTTGACTTTTGCCATTGAAGGCGCATGGATAAGGCATACATCCAGAGATTTCTCATTTTCTTTCCTCATGGTTGATGCCGGGGACGTCATATTACAGTTTGGTTCACCAAGGGAAATAAGGCTTTCATCTCTGAGTGATGATGGCTGGAGGGTGCGTTTCATTGGAAGTATGCTCTTTGGAGCTTCGTTTTTACTCAACTTCTGGGCGGGCTATGAGGCCATTGACGCCTCATCCGCCATCTCCACTAACATCTCCTATGAGCCTATAAAGAAGAATTTTGACAGGCGATACAGCATTAAGGAAGACCAGCTTCAGCTTGGAATAGGCATGATCTGGCAGGTATTTCCAAGGGTCCCTTTTGAATTTTACTATGAGTACTTACATCTTTCAAGGAGCGAGCGCTCAACAGGGGCCCCTAATACCTCTTCTCTTGCGAGATATACAAATCCAGATGGGCTCACCCCTGAGAGCTCCAATCACATATTTACCGGCAAGATTGGTTATTGGCTGACCCCGAACCTCAATATAAATATAGAGGGCAAACTTATGACCAATCAATTTCTTGGTATAGTGCCCCATTACAATAATACTGTTACCAGCCGTTTTTTTGATCAGTTTTATGGCTATATCGGCTTAGGAGCTGGATATGCGTTTTAGTTTACTGTTTTTCGCATTTATAATCTTTCTTTCTGGCTTGATTGTGAATGCAGGCGCTCAGGGCCTGTCAGGCAGCGGCATTGCGCCAGGATATATCCCTCAATCCGTAGTTAAAAAGGCAAGGGCTGCAATTTCTTCTGGCGTAGTCAGACCGTCTCAGGTGCAGCCCCTGAAACAAAAGGCCGAAACAGGCACCCTCACACCTGAGGAGATTGAGACGTTGAGGAAGATACTTGAAAAGAACGGCGGCGCTGAAGATGAAAATGTAACGGCTATTCTCAAAAAGCTTTCCGGTGAGGGCAATATTACTCAGCCTGAGGAGCTTTCAGGAGAGGCTAATAACACTCAGCCTGAGAAGTGGAAGGAGGAAGAGGAGAGGGAATTAGAGAAATGTACAGAAGAAGAAGATGAAATCAATCTCCCTTGGAAGCCCCCAGTAATGCCGCCGGATATGGCAACGCTTCTTTCAACCAAACCTGAGGAAAAGCCTCTTCCAAGGCTTCCATATTTTGGATATGATCTTTTTAAAAATCCGCCATCTACCTTTGCCCCGGTGATCAATGTGCCTGTACCTGGAGATTATCTCCTTGGCCCAGGAGATGAAGTGGTGGTGTTTTTATGGGGAAGACTGGATGAGACCTTGCGCCTTGTAGTGGACAGTGACGGCATGCTCAATGTGCCGCATGTCGGCCCTGTCCCGGTGCTTGGGCTCAGTTTTGACGATGTGCGAAAGGTGCTTCGGCAAAAGCTTGAGGCCATAACAGGCGTAAACGCAAGGGTATCAATGGGCAGCTTAAGGTCTATAAGGGTATTTGTGCTTGGAGAAGTGACAAACCCTGGTCTTTATACGGTAAGCGCCCTTTCAACCCTTACCAATGCCCTCCTTACCTCTGGAGGCCCTACTATGCTCGGGTCCCTGCGCCGTGTGGAACTCAAGCGGAAGGGCAGGGTGGTATCTACAGTAGATTTTTATGAACTGCTCTTAAAAGGGGAGATATCAGGAGACAGGAAGCTCCTTCCTGGAGACATCATATTCGTGCCGAAAAGCGGCCCGAGGGTCTCGGTCTATGGCAATGTGAGGAGGCCTGCTGTTTATGAGCTATCTGACAGAAAAGACCTTGCAATGGTATTTGATCTGGCCGGGGGTATCCGCCCTACCGCCTATGTCCAGCGCATACAGGTGGAGAGAAATTATAGACATGAGAAGAAAATAGTACTTGATCTAAAAGACGGCGATTGGTCTGAATACCGTAATTTTGTTATGGAAGACGGCGATGTGGTAAAGGTCTTTTCCATCGTTCCTATCAGCGTAAACGCGGTCTTTTTATATGGAAATGTCTTACGTCCTGGCAAGTATGCATGGCATGAGGGCATGAGATTAAGCGAGCTTATTCCAGATGAAGACGCCCTTGATAAGGATGCTGCCCTTGATTATGCCCTTATAAAGCGCTATCACAAGGACACGATGACCACTGAGCTCATACACTTCAGGCCATCCGGCCTCCTTAGGGGGAATAGCGCAGACGACCTTACGCTTGACCCTCTGGATGAGGTCTATATTTTTAACAGGTGGTATTTTGAGGACCCCCCAGAGGTTACGGTTGATGGCCAGGTGAGAATGCCCGGCACCTATATGGTGGACGATACTACAAGGTTAAAAGATATAATCCATCTTGCAGGCGGCCTTACACGGGACGCCTACCTTAATCTCGCGCATATTTACCGGATAGATAAAGAGAGCCATAAGAGGAGAGTGTTTTTTGTCAATCTTGAAAATGCCCTCAAGGGGGATGAAAAGGAGAATGTGCTCCTTGAGCCCAGGGACATGGTGGTGGTGCACAGTATTCAAGAGATGGTCCCGCTTCAGTCTGTGTCCATTTCAGGCGAGGTCAACAGCCCCGGAACCTATCCCTATGCCGCCAATATGACCCTTAGAGACCTTCTTCTTGTGGCAGGCAGCGTGAAAGAGACCGCATATCTTGATCATGGTGAAATATTGAGGTTTTTGGTCACTTCAGGTCAGAATGTAAAGACAGAGCTTGTAACATTTAATGTCAGGGATGCCTTAAGCGGCAGAGAAGAGGCCAATTTCAGGCTCAATCCCTATGATTCGGTATTTATAAAGCGTATCCCCGAGTGGAGCGAGACCCGTCAGGTTATTGTTAAAGGTGAAGTTAATTTTCCGGGAAATTATACCATTACAAGGGGAGAACGTTTGAGCACGATCTTTGAACGCTGCGGCGGTCTTACAAAGGATGCATACCCAAGGGGGATCATTTTTACAAGGGAATCCGTGAAGAGGCTTCAGGAAAAGCGGCTTAAAGAGCTTACTGAGAGGATGCAGGCAGAGATCGCAAGGCTGTCAAGCGAAAGGATACAGACCTCTATTTCAAAGGATGAGGCAGAGCAGGGAAAAGCTACTCTCTCATCGTTAAATATGCTGGTAAACAAGCTTTCAGAGGCAAAGCCGACAGGGAGGATCGTGATAAAGATAACCGATATTAAAGACCTCAAGGGGACAGCGCAGGATATTATTCTGGAAGACGGCGATACCCTGACGGTCCCAAGTACCCCACAGACTGTGGCCGTGATGGGTCAGGTATATAATCCAAACGCAATGCTCTTTAACCCCGAGCGCCCTGAGGCCGGCTATTACATTGGCCTTGCCGGCGGCCTTACAAACCGAGCAGATAAAAAAGAGCTTTACATCGTGCGCTCAGACGGCACGGTTGAGAGTACAAAGGCAAGGAGGTCATTTGTCTGGAATAGAAACAGCTTCCGTTTTACTTTTGGAAGGGGAATAGAGCAGGTAAGGCTTATGCCCGGAGATACTGTAATCGTGCCGGAAAGGCTTAAATTTCCAAATTATATGAAAAATATCAAAGACATATCAGAAGTGCTCTACCGTATAGCTGTATCAGTCGGGGTCTGGAAGACGATTTAGTCCGTGGAGAAATAAGCTAAAAGAGAAAGATGGATAAAGAAAAACAGAATAAGGACATAGCGCCCCAGCCAGTATATGTTGCGCCTTATCCTCCCCAGTCGTTTGAAGAGGATGAAATAGACCTTATAGAGCTGTTCAGGGTTATCTGGAGGCGGAAGTATATTATCATCTCCCTTACTATCCTTGCAGCATCGCTTTCAGTGGTGATAACTCTCCTTATGCCAAATATTTATCAGTCAGAGGCCGTGCTCATCCCAAGGGAGAAATCCAAGGGGCCCAAATTAGATATGTTTGGGGCGCTGGGCGGCATGGTGGCCTCAGAGTTTGGCATAGGAGGCGGGGGCTCTATTGAGGAGATGCAGTCCGTATTAAAGAGCAAGAGTTTGATCATTGGCCTCATAAAGGAAAAGAATCTCCTTCCAGAGCTGTTTCCAGACAAATGGGATAAAAAGTCAAGACAATGGAAGGAGCCAGAAAATGCCCCGACTCTTCAGGATGGCTATAAGGCCTTGATGAACATTTTACACCTCAATAATGACAAAAAACTCGGGACATTTACCGTTGCTGTTCAACATAAGGATCCAGTATTTGCCAAGAAGCTCGTGGAATGGCTGATTTATAGGCTTAGTGAAACCCTAAGGCAGCGCACATTAAATGATGCCAGAGAAAATATCAAGTTTTTTCAAAAACAGATAAAAGAGACAACTGACCCGTTATTGAAAGAGAAGCTCTATGCCTCTCTTGCAAAGGAAATGGAGAGGCAGACATTTGCCATGGCGCAAAAGTATTATGGGTTCAAGGTGCTGGACCCGCCTATAGTCCCTGATAAGGACAAAAAGGTAAGGCCCAAAAGGTCTCTTATATGTATAGTTAGCACAATATCAGCCTTTTTAATCAGCATATTTTTTGTCTTTTTCCTTGAATTCTTGGAAAATGCCCGGGAACGATTTAAAGAGTAATTGTCTTTATGCCCTGACAATTTTCAGGCCATAATGTAAAATCTATTTCCTCTATCCTGCAAAAGCCAATCCCGAAGGGCGGCGGCAAGCGCCAGTAAGATATAGATTGTCTGGGCATTGAGAACTTATGGCGATGATGACATAGGGTCTGGCAATATGCCTATTATTCTCATTATATCATTATAAAATACAATCAGCATAATTGCCCCAAGGATAACAAAGCCTACCTTTTGGGCATATTCCATCTGCTTTTCGCTAAGTGGCCTTCTTATGATTGCCTCTATGAGATAAAAAAACAGGTGGCCTCCATCCAGTACAGGTATAGGAAGCAGGTTTAAGAAGCCGAGATTTATGCTCAAAAGGGCCATAAAGAAGAAGAGGTTTATTATGCCAAGCTCTGCCTGTTTGCCAGCCATTTGTGCAATGAGAATAGGCCCTCCAAGGCTTGAGATCGGCACAACCCGCTCAAATATCTTTATAATCCCCTTAAAGGTCATATCAATCATCTCCCAGGTCTTTTGAAGCGCAATGTATAGCGCCTTAAATGGGTTTACCCTTTCAATCCTCAAGTCTCCCGCGGCAGTAATGCCAATAAGAGGCACTTTTATCTGCTCGCCAAATATGTTTTTCGTAGCGCTTATTTTGGGCGTAACAGTGACAGTTATTAACTGCCTTTTATGAGGATGAGATACGGATTTTTGAGCTGTCTTACCGCCCTTATTGTAATCTTCATTAGCCATCTCCTTTTCTGGAGTTTGGGGATTATCTCTTTCAATTATAAGCGTAAGGGGGTTTTCACCGCTGGACTTTATTATTGAAGACAGCTCCTCCCATGAATCTATTTTTATGCCATTTATGCTTATAATCCTGTCCCCCTTTTTTATGCCTGCCTTCATAGCAGGGGAATGAGGAGCGATATCTCCTATGACAGGCAGGAGTATGGGGCTTCCATAGATTATGACAATTACAAAAAATACTAAAAAAGCAAACAGGAAGTTACTAAACGGGCCTGCAGCGACAATCAGCGCCCTTTGCCATAGGGGCTTATGGGCAAAGGATTCCTCTTCCTCTTCAGGGAGCACATCAGAAGCGGATTCTTCCCCCAGCATCTTTACAAAACCGCCCAATGGCACAAGCGATATGCAGTAGTCAGTGCCATTTTTTATAATGCCCCATACCCTTGGGCCAAAGCCTATGGAAAATTTTAATACCCTTACGCCAAAAGCGCGCGCAACTATAAAGTGGCCAAACTCATGCACAAGGATAAGGCCGCTTAAGACAACCAGAAATGCCCATATAGTGGTCATGTCAATCTCTTCTCCTATGCTCCTTTTTTATTGTAATATCATAACCGTTATCAAGTCTTTGAGTTAATTTATTGTCTTTTTGAAAGGTTATATATAATTTCATCTGCGTATATCCTTGAGAGCCCATCGTAATACAGCACTTCATCAATGGTAGAGCAGGTATTCCCATCCATCTTTTCAACTGTCTTTAATACTACTTCAGCTATATTGAGAAATGTTATCTTTTTATTTAAAAAGGCATCCACTGCCATTTCATTGGCTGCATTCATAGAAACAGGCATTATCCCCCCTCTCTTCGCTGCCTCAAGGCCGAGTTTTATTAAGGGAAAGCGCTCAAAGTCAGGCTGATAGAAATTAAGCCCTCCTATATCATAAAGGGCAGGGGCATCAATATTAAGCTCAATCCTCCTTGGCCATGTAAGGGCATAGGCAATGGGTATTCTCATATCAGGCCTTCCCATCTGGGCTATTATGCTTCCATCCTTAAACGAGACCATAGAATGCACAATGCTTTCTCTGTGAATAAGCACCCTTATTTTATGCGCCTCTATGCCAAAGAGCCATCTTGCCTCTACGACCTCTAAGCCCTTGTTCATCATGGTGGCGGAGTCAATCGTAATCTTTCTGCCCATCTGCCAGTTTGGGTGATTTAAGGCGTCTTCAACCGTAATCTTCGCCATCTGCTCTTTTGTCCATTCCCAGAATGGACCGCCTGAGGCAGTAAGGATGATATTACGGACATCAGATTTATTTTCACCATTAAGGCACTGAAATATAGCAGAATGCTCACTATCAACAGGGATAATCATGGCATTATGCCTTTGGGTGAGTTCAATTAAGATTTCTCCTGCAATAACAAGAGATTCCTTGTTGGCAAGCGCGACCCTTTTCCCTGCCTGAACGGCGGATATAGTAGGTATAAGCCCTGATGCCCCTACCATTGAAGAGACAACAACATCTGCCTCATCTAAAGAGGCTATAAATTTATAGCCCTCTTTCCCATACAATAATGCGCATCCAAGCCCTTTGAACTCATTGGCAAATGAGGAATTAATCAGGTTTTCATCAATTAATGCGCAGTATTTGGGCCTAAACTCAGCGGCCTGCCTTAAAAGCAGCTCTGCATTGGTAGCGGCAGAGATGGCTACTACTGAGAACCTATCCGGTCTCATCCTTACTACATCAAGGACATTCTTTCCTATTGAGCCAGTAGAGCCAAGTATTGAGATATTAACTGGCCTTTGAGTTGTTTTATTTAGTGATTCATCTGGTGCGCTATTCATATTTTTTCTTGCTATTTCTTCTATATATTATTTCTTTTATATTTTTTCATATATCGGCGGCTTATCTTGATATTAATATCTGTGTTATCATATAAAAACATGGCAATGCCAATATTACACCATCAAATCGGTCAAGAAAGCCTCCATGCCCCGGTAAAAGGCTTCCAGAATCCTTTTTCTTAAACTCTCTCTTAATCATGCTCTCAAGGAGGTCTCCAGATTGGGCGATTATCGCTAAAATGAAAGAGACAAAAACGGCATAAGCGGAAGACATGGCCTGTATATAATAATGGGCAAATATAACTCCTGCAATAATGGATGAGATAAGCCCCCCGAATGCGCCTTCCCATGTCTTTTTAGGGCTTATATGCGGGAAAAATCTGGCTTTTCCAAAGAGCATACCTGAAAAATAGGCGAAGATATCACCTGTAAACACGACTATAAATAGAAATAAAGTAAGCCATAGACCGCTATCCATAGAATAGAGGCAAAGGGCTGAAAAGGTGAATATCCCGATATAATTCAGGGAAAATATCATAACTAAAAGAAAAAAAAAGGGATTTTTAAGGTCTTTATACATATGGACTATGATATATCCTGTTGAACATGCAAGGTAGAAACAGCTCCATCCTGAATATGATAAAAAGGGCCTTATATGGAGCAGATATCCCAGAGGAGGTATAAGATATGTCATAATAGGAGCTATTGATATAGAGCCGTTAACGCGGGATGCATCAGGAAAGATATCAAATAACTCCCTCAGAAATAATATCCCCAATATTATGATGAGAGAGGCAAAGACAATGGGGTCTCCATATAAGATCAGTGAAAAAAATAGGGGAGAGAGGATAAGGGCGGTGAGCACTCGTTGCTTTAACATCTATAAAGCTGCCTTTCCCCCTTTTCCAATCTGCTCCCCTGTAAGGCCAAAACGCCTTTGACGCCCGCAATAGTCCTTTATTGCAGCTATAAACTCTTCCTTATCAAAATCAGGCCACAGTGTTCCGGTAAAATACAGCTCAGAATATGCGCCCTGATACAGGAGGAAATTACTTATTCGCATCTCACCGCTTGTGCGTATTATAAGGTCTGGGTCAGGCATAGAGGCGGTAAAGAGATATTGCTTAAAGAGCGTTTCATCAATTGAGGCGCTATCAAGCCCCTTATTTAATATATCTTGTGCGATTTTTTGGGCCGCCCTTACAATCTCGGCTCTTCCGCCATAACTGAGGGCAAGGCACAGGGTCATTGATCTATTGTTCCTTGTCCGCTCAATTGATTCTAAGAGCTTTTGTCTTGCCTTTTCAGGGATCAACTCAATCTCTCCAATGGTAACAAGCCGTATATCATTTTGGAGCATTGTAGCGAGCTCGCGGTCAAGATAATTATAGAGTATATCCATAAGGGTTGAGACCTCATCTTTTGGCCGATTCCAGTTCTCTTTTGAAAAGGCGTAAAGGGTAAGCTGGGCTATCCCAATCTGTCTTGCGGCAGTTACTATCTCTTTAACGGCCTTTACGCCCTGCCTGTGCCCCATGATCCTTGGAAGGCCTCGCCGTTTTGCCCACCTGCCATTTCCATCCATAATAATTGCAATATGTCTTGGAAGGCGCTCTTTTGGGATGTTTTTAATATCTTCTTCATGCATAAGAAATACCTTCTAACTGGGCGGTCTAAAACTCCATTATCTCTTTTTCCTTGTCTTCTCTTATCTTATCTATGTCTTTAATGTGAGAATCCGTTATCTTTTGAAGCTCATCCTGCATCTTATACATATCATCTTCTGATATTTCCTTGTCTTTTTTCATCTTTTTAAGGCGTTCCATATAATCCCGCCTTACATTTCTGATGGCTACCCTTGCCTCTTCCGCCATCTTGTTTACGAGCTTTACAAGCTCTTTTCTCCTCTCCTCAGTAAGCGGTGGGATAGATACCCTTATCACCTTGCCGTCGCTTGTTGGCGTAAGCCCAAGCTCTGATTTTAATATAGCCTTTTCAAGCTCAGGGAGGACATTGGCGTCCCAGGGCTGGATTAAAAGCATCCTGCTCTCTGGAACGGATATTGAGGCGACTTGATTTATTGGCATCTGGCTGCCGTAATAGTCAACCATTATGCCATCAAGCAGGGCAGGGGTAGCCCTGCCTGTGCGCACACGGGTCAATTCCTTTTCAAATGCCCCAACTCCCTTATCCATCTTCCTTGAGGCATCATCAAGCACAGGATGTTTCATGTTATCACCTCCAGAATTAGATTATAGCTCATTATACTTTTTAAGTTTATGTTCTTATGTTTTAATATTATGAAATAATGGTCCCAAATCCCTCAAATGTCTCTTGTCCTGAAATGGCCTTTATAATGCCTCCATCCTCTTTCATGCTGAATACAAAGAGCGGAAGGCCTGCATCTTTACACATAAGTATTGCAGAAAGGTCCATTACTTTAAGCCCTTTTTGGATTGCTTCATCATAGGAGAGGCTGTCAAAACGGGTTGCGTCAGGGTATTGCTCAGGGTCTCTGTCATATACCCCATTTACCTTTGTGGCCTTTAACAGGCAGTCTGCCCTGATTTCAAGCGCCCTTAAAGCGGCGGTTGTATCAGTGGTAAAGTACGGATTGCCTGTGCCCGCGGCAAAAATTACAACCTTGCCATTTTTAAGGTCTGAAATAGCAATATCTCTTGAAAAAAGGGGGGCTATTGCCCCCATCTCTATTGAAGACATTACCTTTGCGTCAATCCCTTTCTGGATTAAGGCATCCTGGAGCATCAGGGAATTGATGACAGTGGCAAGCATTCCAATATGGTCCCCCCTTACCCTGTCAACGCCTATGCCCTCGCCCATTACGCCCCTGAAGATATTGCCTCCTCCGACAACAAGGCCAATCTCAGCGCCAGTCCTGACTGCATAGGCAATCTCTTGCGCTATACGCCCTATGACTTCATGCGATATGCCAAAGCCTCTCTCACCCATAAGGGCCTCGCCGCTCAATTTCAGCAAGACCCTCTTAAATCTTAAGGGATTGCTTATATTATCATTGCCATACATTTTTGTCTTTATTCCTGGCCGACCTGAAATCTTGCAAATCTTCTGATTGTAATGTTCTCTCCAATGGATGCAACCAGCTCATTTAAGAGGTCTTGAATGGTCTTATCAGGGTCTTTTACAAATTGCTGCTCAAGGAGGCATATCTCCTTATAGAATTTTTCAAGCCTTCCACTGACTATCTTGTCAATAATCTTTTCAGGCTTTCCCTGCTCCCTTGCCTGCTGCTCATATATTTCCCTTTCTTTTGCCAGTATATCCTCCGGTACTTCTTCACGCCTTATACATACAGGGTTAGAGGCAGCTATATGCATTGCAATATCCCTTGCAAACTGCACAAACTGGTCGGTCTTTGCCACAAAGTCTGTCTCGCAGTTGACCTCCACCATAACGCCTAATTTATTGCCTGAATGTATATAGCATTGTATAACGCCTTCGCTTGTCGCCCTTCCAGCCCTCTTGGCAGCTACTGAAAGCCCCTTTTTCCTCAGCCATTCAACAGCCTTATCCATATCGCCATTGCATTCCTGAAGGGCCTTCTTACAATCCATCATGCCTGCGTTTGTCCTCTCCCTAAGCTCTTTTACCATCTTTGCGCTAATATTTCCCATAACTCTTATAGCCTCCTTATAATATCCTTCTTAACCATTTAAGAACTTAAAAATTTTTTGATAATAATTTATAATAACTTAGTAAATTTACTATTTGGTCAAAGCCACCGCCTCTGGCGGTGGTAATTTGACTATTATTCATTAGAGCCACCCTGACTTTCAGGGGGTGTTTCGCCTTGAGGGTTAAGTTTAATGTTAGAATTATCAATGTCATTATCTTTTTCTTTTATCTCATCTTCTGTCGGTGTTTCCGGCTCTTCTGATGTCGGCTCTTCTTTTTCTTCTTTTGTCTCAACGGTCTCATCCCCTGTCACTTGCTCTCCTCCCGTCAATGAGACGCCATCGTCTCCGCCTTCTTCCTTGTCAGTCGCTGCCTGAAGCGCCTCTTCATAGCGAGCCTTTCCCTCAAGCGCTGCATCTGCAATTCTTGAGGTAATGAGCCTGATTGCCCTTATCGCATCATCATTGCCCGGGATAATATAGTCAATGCCGTCAGGGTCGCAGTTTGTATCCACAATTGACACAACAGGTATATTCAGCTTGTTAGCCTCCTTTATAGCAATAAGCTCTTGCTTTGCATCTACTACATAGATTGCCTGCGGCCAATTTTCCATATCCTTTATGCCGCCAAGATTTTGTTCAAGTTTATTGCGTAACTTGTCTAATTTTAATATCTCTTTTTTGGGAAATCGCTCAATGCTGCCATCTTCAAACATGGCCTCAAGCCTTTTCAGTTTTTCAACGCTATTTTTAATGGTCTTAAAGTTAGTAAGCATTCCACCCAGCCACCTATGATGCACATAGGGCATTCCACAACGGGTTGCCTCCTCTATAATAGAGTCTTGCGCCTGTTTTTTTGTGCCTACAAACAGTATAGTCCCGCCTGACGCGACACAATCCACTACAAATTCATATGCCCTTTTAAACATGCGGACAGTCTTTTGAAGGTCAATGATATAAATTCCATTCCTTGCCCCAAAGATATATGGCCTCATCTTCGGGTTCCAGCGTCTTGTCTGGTGGCCAAAGTGGACGCCTGCCTCTAATAATTGTTTCATTGTAATATAAGCCATAATGCCTCCTTGTTTTGTGGTTTCGCCTCCGTCTTAATTGCCCCTTATCTTTAATTAAGTTAAAGGGTAAGAGCCCAATTAAGCCCTTCATACAATTTGATTAGAGTAACTATCGTATGTAAGGACACCACACGGGCATAAGACGTGTATAATTGCGGCCTTTCTTAACATTAAGGATAGGCTTTGACAAGTCTTATTTTTGTTATTATTCATAAGTCTTAACATATATTGTCCTGATTGTTTGTTATGTTTTTAAGTGATTTTTATGATATTGAGCTTTAATCCAATAATAAACGGTGATAAATTTATATGGATAAATCAATGGATTGATAACTCTTTAAAAGAGGAAATTAAAAAGGCTAAGGTCGTCATCCTTCCGCAGACTATATCAAGGCCAGTCTATATATTTATAAGGTCATTTTGTGAATATGTATTTCCCAATTATGATACGCGATTTGAATATGAGGGTAAACTTGGCGATATAATGCTATTTTTAAAGCATGATATGCCCCATCCTGATACTGTGCTTTTCCCGAATATAGTCTCATTCTCAGGCAATCACAAAGAGGTAGGCAAGCCTCCCTATTCCTTATCTCCTTTTCCTTTTGTCATCAAGACAAATAAGGGCGATGAGGGCAGTGGGACATGGATAATAAAAGACAAGGGGGAGTTTGATAGAGTAATTGAGATTATCAGACATGAAGAGAGACAAGGAAGATATGGCTTTCTTATACAACGATATGTCCCTGACCTTACAAAGACATTGAGGGTAACAGTGATAGGTGACTATATAAAGGCGTACTGGAAATCTATTGATGCGGCATCTGATTTTTATACAAATATCGCGAGGGGAGGGGAAGTTGACTTTTATTCTGCCCCTGAGCTTATGGAAAAAGGCATTAAGATAATAAAAGAATTTACACGGCTTGCCAAGATTAACATGGCAGGCTTTGACCTCTGCTTTGAGGAGGATGACCCCCTCTTTCTTGAAATAAATTATACTTTTGGCCTTAAGGGGCTTGGCGGGGCAGATGAGTTTTATAAGATATTTAGACGAGAGGCTACTAATTTCGCATTATACCATGCCGTTTAGGGCTTGACTATGGCAGGCTGCTTATCGGAAACTTGGGTTAGGTCAAATTTTTCTGTCTTATGAGCCTCCTTCTATCCTTGTTTAAATATATCTTAATCAGAGCGCCCTTTGATGGAGTTGACGTTATATCTATATCTCCATAAAGCTCGTCTATAATCCTTTTGGAAAGCGTCAATCCCATACCAATGTGCCCTGTTTTGGTTGTAAAGAAAGGATCAAACACCTTTGAGAGGTTTTCTTCTTTTATGCCTATTCCGTTGTCTTCAATTGTTATAATATATGACCATTCGTCTAATTCTTGAGTCGCAGGCATTATTGTAATGATAATATGTTTATTATTAATGGCTGCATTCTCCTTATATGATTCAAGGGCATTAATGATGATTTGTGTAATGGCATGTTTTAGCATCTCCTTATCTATGAGTATCTTTCTTGTAATTTTATTAGAGAGATCGTTCCATATTATTTCTATTTCTCCATCAACTTGAGCCTTAGTCAATGCCTCATCTGCTGCATCATTTAATATCGGCCTGAGCTCCTTTGCCTCAACTGGCCTCAGATTAGGCCGCGGCATATTTAAAAATTCTGTTAATCGCTCAAGCAGGAGCTCAAGCCTCATACACTCATGCAGTATTACCTCAGCATATTTTTTGCCCTTTTTATCCACATCCTTTATCTCTTTTATCCTCCTCGCAAACCCCCCTATTGAGAGTATGGGGTTTCTTATCTGATGACTTATGTCATGGAGCATCCGTCCGAGGAAGGCGAGCCTTTCACTCTTTTTCAGCGTCTTTTCTATGTGTTTGAGATTTGTTATATCATGGATAGTAAATACTATGCCCCTGCCGCCCTCTATTTGGCACTTATTAGTAGATAAAAGGGCAAAGAAGCGTCTTCCATCAAGGGTTGTTAAAAGCGCCTCTCCTTCAAATTCCCCTTGAGTCTCTGTAATTTTAAATATGTTAGGCAGAAAGAATTCATGGTCATCCGGCAAAAAGAATTTTTTTACGTTTATTCCCTCTAATAAGTGGGGGGAGCCTATCTCAGCGCCTGAATTTTGCGGGTGAAATATCTCTCTTGCCTTTGCGTTAGAAAGAATAATATAGCCATCTTTATTTACAATAAGTATGGCACAATTTATGGTCTCAAGGAGCTTTAATATGATTTTTGGGTTCATATATCATGAGCTCTCCCGTATTATTTAAAAGGAGCTGTTATAAATAGTCCATAGACTAAATAATTTTTTGTGAATTTTAGTAAAGTTAATTATTTTTATCGTTTTTATATTTATCCAAGAGCCTGAGGGTATCTCCTACTGAGATTTTTCCCCCTTTTATCACCCTTCCAAACACCCCCTGCCGGGGCATAATGCAGTCTCCTGCCATATTATAGATTGCGCACTTCGTATGGCACTTTTTACCAATCTGGGTTATCTCTATGAGGGCGTCTCCTTGTCCTATCTCAACCTGCGTCCCTATTGGAACAGATGGCCAATCTATCCCCTTAGTGGCTATGTTTTCAGCATAAGAGCCAAAGTCAACATCAAACCCTTTTTGAGACTGTTCCTCAATCCTCTCTGACGCCAGAAAGCTCACCTGCCTATGCCACTTGCCTGCATGCGCATCCCCTTCAATGCCAAAGTTTTCTATGAGCGTTGCATGATTTACCCTTTTTTTCTGCATCCCTTTTTTATCGCTTACGGCTATAGATACGATATATCCTATTTGTTCATTTTTAAAGGAGTTATCATTATTATGTTTATTACGCCCGGCCATTTTAGCCTCCTTAATATTCAGACTGATTTCCCAAAAGAATACAAGAATTAAACGATAAACCAGCCTTTTTTGAGCAAGAGGATGAATTTGAAGTTATTATCATAAAATTGATATACTCTTTGGAAATTAATCCATTAGTAAGGCGCTCAGATGCAGCCTCCTTGCCTTCTATGTAGGCTTGGTGTATCTCTTCGCGGGTCGGCGTCACAAATTTAGTCATGGCGTTACGGCGCTGCCGCTATTCAAGCGTAACCCTTAATGGTGGGGCAATAGAATCTATATCAATAGAAGATATATCAATCTTTCCCTCTGAAATGGCCTTCATTGTCTCTACTATAAGAGAAAATTCTCGTCTTACTCCCTCCTCTCTTATCTTTTTAAATAAAGGTAAGCCCTCTCCAATATCGTGCCTTAATTTATCAAGAGAGCCTGCCTCCTTGAGCCTTATCTCAAGGTCATTCCACAAACTATCCCATGGCATTCCGCCATGTATCTTAAATGAAAAATAGGCAATAGGAGGCCCTTTATCAAGCTCAGGGGTTACTAAATGCATCATTGCCCCTGTCTCATTAGCTCTGGCCTCAATCAATTTCCATATAACCTCCTGCCATGTGCCCTCAGGGCCGCCAGGGAGGGCGGGATGGAGATTTATCATCTTTACCTTCTCACAAGCCTCCTTGCTCACTACCCACATATAGCCTGCAAGGACAACTGTAATATTAAAGGAGCTATCTATTTTCCTTACGAATTTTAATATGTCTTGATGATAGAGAGAGCGCCACCTTTCCCTGTCCCTCTCTCTTAACTCAGGCTCAAAGCCCTTAGCTGACTTTGTGATTATTTCTATGTGATGATTAGTGGCAATCCCTATTATATCATCACTATATATTGATTCGCCCTTATCCCTTGATAGAAATATATATGCTATCTTACCCCTTATCCTGCCTTCTTCTATTGCCTTTATTGCAGTCTTAAGGAGGTCAACGGCAGCCTTGTCTCTTCCTGTTGTCCACCATCCAAAATTCATCATAAATTATCATAGATTCCTATTTGATTTTGTTTTGCCTTAATTGGCGCTTTGATCTCTTTGATTCTCTCCGCTTAATTGTTTAGGTTGTTCCTCCATAGCTGATTATGAAGAAGTTTACCATTTTTTATACGATAATACAAGGTTGACATTACACTATAGCGATCGACCAAGGTCACCTGCCGACAATCCGCAAGCCCGCAGGGCGCAGCGGATTGGCGGTCAGGTGCACCGACTGGTTGGACGAAGCCGCTAAAAGCGACAGACAAACGGAAGCATAGCTATTAAAAATGGAGCCAGTTTCTGTGAACTTCCAATTTGTTCCTAATATACAGCTTGCATTTTCTGAATAGCATATTACGATG
>JALWQB010000129.1 GCA_026994795.1 Deltaproteobacteria bacterium | reverse complement strand
CTTTTTATAAGAAAAATTCTTGAGTAAAATCTCCCTTATCTGAGAAAGTTTATTAGCGGAAAAAGAGAGGTCAGCCTTTAGCCTTTCTCCCTTTATATTAATCTCAACTGAGCCCCTTACAGATAGAGAAGGCTTTTTAAGTACAATGTCGATATTATCAATATGCAGCAGGCCATTAGGCCTCCATTTGAGCCTCAGCCGCATTGATGAAGCCTTGCAGCTGAAGGCATTTTCAGGAAATAACCTTTTTATAAGGCCTGAAAGGTCCATCTTCCTATCGCCTGAGTCTATTTCAAGGTCTAATCCCTTGTCTTTCCAGTTAAATATCCCTTTTATATGAAAAGGCGCTGTTATATACTGTTTAACTGTAACATCAGAAGAAAAATATATGGCATCTGATGAAAAGAGAGACGGGACATAGACATTAAGGTCATATAGACCTATGGAAATGTCTTTTAATCTTAAAGATGAAGACGCAGTCTTGGTTATATTAAAAGATGCCCTGTCAATAGACATTGTAGGGACAGGGAAGATGTTAATACTTATCCTGCCAATAACAGCATTATGGCCGAGATGAGAAGAGAGTTGAGACTGTATCTCATGCCTTATTATTGGCATATTGAGCACATAAGGGGCTATAAGCCATATAGATACAGAAAATGCCGTTAAAACAGACAGCGCTACAAGAAGATATTTAAATATCTTTGAAAACATCCTTAAAAATGACATAATATCACTTGTTCTTTATCTTCTTTACTTGCCTTATGCCTATCACGGTATCAAAATATTTATCCCATATTTTTCCTATAATATTTCTATTGCCCCGAATTGTTACTCCCACTATTTCAAGTTTTATAAAAGGCCTATTGACAGTTATCAAATATCTTATTGTTATTTTATTGTTTATATGTTATTTTATGTTAAGTCAATATTGTGCTGACAATATTGCTTATCTTAATATTACGGAGGGGCGCTATATGAACCAACAGCTTAGAGGTCTTTTTTTTATGCTATTAACCCTGTTGTTCGTAACTTCTATCGCATATGGCAGCAGTTCTCAAGGAGGACACGCCAATAAAGGGCATGAGCTTGAGGGGAAGGTATTACTGGATATTTATGGCAAGATAGTCAACCCTCATGGCGCTGGCGTGGGAGATGTTGTTATAAGGACGCTCGTGAATGGGAAACCCGCCCAAATCCTTTCACAGGGTCATGGCGGCGGCCATGGAGGCGGAGGTGGAAGTTCAGCCCACACAAAAGGGGCAATCACATCTGAGGCTGACGGGACATTTCAGTTAAAGGCCGTCTTTGACAGCCCTCAAGAGATAAAGACAGGCCGTATAGAGATAAGCATATTCAAGCCAAGTTATGAGAGAAAAAAGATAGCGGTTGACCCGTCAAAGATAGGCTTTGACGGAAATGATTATATGGTAAGGGCGGATGTTGAGATAAAGCGCACTTTTGGCCCTGCATTCTGGATATCAACAGTCGTATTTGTGCTTGCATATGCGCTCATATCATTTGAGCTCTTGCACAGGACCCTCGCCGCTATGCTCGGCGCATCCATAATGCTTGTATTAAGCTATACCATTGGCACAATCAATCCTGAGTATCACATACTTTCCTATGAAAGGGCAATCCACGCAATAGATATGAATGTGGTGTTCCTGCTTATGGGCATGATGATAATTGTCGGAATACTCAAAAATACCGGGGTATTCCAGTGGACGGCCTATAAGTGCTATAAGATGGCGAAGGGGAATGTAATTGTCCTCTCAATTATTTTAATGGTGTTTACGGCAGTATCATCAGCTTTTCTTGATAATGTTACTACAATGTTGCTTTTAACGCCTGTAACCATCGAAATTGCCCTGTCACTCGGAATAAATCCAGTAACGCTCCTTATACCAGAGATACTTGCATCAAATATCGGCGGCACTGCCACGCTCATAGGGGACCCGCCTAACATAATGATAGGCTCATTTGCCGGGCTTACCTTTATGGACTTTGTCATAAATCTTACGCCCGTTTGTATAATTTCTATGATAATTCTCGCCCTGTACTCCAAGTTCGTATATAATAATGAATATGCAAAGGCAAAGGTGGAAGACATTGACGCATTTATAGAAAAATTAAGGCAGGAATATCAGATTACGGACTCTGCGCTCCTTACGGTCGGGCTTATGGTAATGGGCATTGTTGTGGCTATGTTCCTTACTCACGGCTACTGGCACATGGAGGTGAGCATCGCCGCCCTCTTCGGGGCGTCAGTCCTCTTCACATACAGCCTTCTTGCCAAAAAGGTTGACCTTCTAAAGCTCATTGAAAAAGACATTGAATGGCCAACCCTTCTCTTCTTTATATTCCTGTTTATCCTTGTGGGGGCAGTTGAGGACGCAGGGCTCCTGGATGTAATAGCAGACTGGGTGCTCGGGCTTTCACAGGGAAGCCTTGTAATATCAATATGCCTAATCCTGTGGGTATCCGCCATAATGAGCGCATTTGTTGACAACATACCATTTACCGCCACAATGCTCCCTATTGTCGCCTATCTTACGCAGGTTATCCCTGGGGCTGAAAGCGGGGTCTTATGGTGGGCACTTGCATTTGGGGCGTGTTTTGGCGGAAACGGCACTATGATAGGCGCAAGCGCCAATGTGGTTACGCTGGGCATAGCGGAATCTGCCGGCTATCCAATAAGCTTCTTTGGATTTATGAAGGTGGCCTTTATATATATGATTGTTACTGTGGCGGTTGCTAATGCATGGCTCTTAATCTTTTATTAAAAGGAGGATATAAGAATGAAAATTTTAGTGCCTGTTGATATTAAAAAGACCTGTTTTAGGGTAACGGGGCTGGTCGGATGCATGACAGACGCCCTTAAGGACGAAATAGAAGGCATTTCTATAATGACTGTAATGGCTGGAAGTTACCTGACAAGTCATCTAAAGAATATTGATTTAAGGGCAGAAAGGCTTCTTGATACAGGACTGTTAAAGGAACTCAGGAAACAGTATATAGAAAAAGAGGCATCTCCTGCTATGCAGGCGGTCAAGGAAGATATTTTAAAATTTACTTCTAATTCCGTAGTTATTGATGAAATTTTGGAGGATGGAGACCCTGTAGAGCAGCTATCAAATGTTATAAAAGAAAAGGGATTTTCACACATATTCTTAAGGAGAAGGCTCATTGGAACAGCAAGGGAATTTTTTATGGGAAGCGTATCTTACGGCCTGCTCCATACTGTGTTAAAGGGCGCAATATATCTTGTCGGTGACAAGACGGATAAGGATATGCCGTGCAATATGCCAATATGCGTTGTAGTGGTTGACGGTTCTGAATATTCTGATAAGGCGTTAGATGAAGCGGCCTTTATGGTAACCCGCTGTTTTAAGGGCGTTAAAAAATTGATTGCCCTTCATGTAATAGATATAAGCTCATATGCAGAAAAGATAGAAAATGGTATTGTGCCGGAAAAGGAGGCTGATGGGATTTTAGAAGATGCAAAAAATATCTTGCTTTCAAATGGGGTAAACAGCTCCATTATAGAGACCAGTATAAGATATGGAGAGGTAGGAAAGACCATAGCGGAATTTGTAATGGATGAAGATGCAAGCATCTTGTTCATGGGGAGAAAAGGCAGGGGCGCGATTGAAGAAATACTTACAGGCAGTATTACAAAAGAGGTGATTCATAGACTCAGTTCCCCGACAATTTCCATTATTATTGGATAACCAGGGTAGATATAAAACAAAAGATGCCTCTCAAGCATATAGGTTTAAAACGGATGAGTAGGGGCACGTTGCAACGTGCCCCTACTGAAAAATTCCCGTGAAAATCGTATCCAACAATAAAAGGCATGTATCAAGGTCTTTTTGCCATGTCGGGTTTTCCATATGAAATCCCGGTCATTACCACACTTGCACTGAAATGGCTTATTTTGCAGGGACATCACATATTCAGCATAGGACAACAATACCTGCTGGAATAAACTGGTTAAAATTTCTGGCAAAATTGAAGCAAAAGCTGATAAAATAGTCTTAATCCCGCAATCCATTAGCTTCAATTCATATTGACACTGGAAATTAACTACGATACCCTCAACTTTTGCATTTTCTCCAAACATCTCTCCTCTTCTTATGCTGGTTATTTTTTTCATTTTTCATAATAATAGAGGGCGTATCTTTTTTCACTATCTCAGGTCCCCTTTTTTCTACGTTAGCAATTTTTTTAATAATGGGGCATAGATTGTCAAGGCCAAAACTAACAGACCATTGGCCTAAATAGCCTCTAAAAATTTCTACAAGGTATTAGTGGATCGATTCCTAAAGAGCATATCATTTTTATGGTAATGACTTTAACTCAATATTTCTATTTAAAAACGAATGAGTAGGGGCACGTTGCAACGTGCCCCTACCTGCTGAAAATTTTAGTTCCGGTCGATAGAAATACTGTTTAGGAATCGATCTACTATTATCTGCAAAGCTGATATATGATGTGGGTAGGGCTGTTTTTCCCCGCCCTCTTTCTTTTCTCTCTCTTCTGGCCTGCTCTCCGCTCGTGAGCCTGTAAATCCTCTGTTGGCCTTGACTGTTACTCTATTTGCAGGGTAAGACTAATACCTGAACCTTATAGAATAAGATAGGCTTTTTCAGGAGGGCAGGCATGAAAAAGCGGATCGGCATAGGAATAAGCGATTTCAAGGAACTCAGGGAAGAGGGCTATTTCTTTGTGGATAAGTCCCTGTTCATCCAAGAGATCATTGAGACAGGGGCAAAGATCATCCTCCTTCCACGGCCCCGCCGTTTTGGAAAGACCCTTAATCTCTCTATGTTGTGGCATTTTTTTGACTTGAGGAAGGAGGATATAGAAAGAAAAAATGGCAGGGCCCTCTTTAGCGGGCTGGCCATAGAGGATAAGCCTGTATTCAGCAGGCATTTTGCAAGGTATCCTGTCATATTTCTCACCTTTAAGGATATAAAGGAACGATGCTTTGATGATGCGCTCTTTAAAATA
>JALWQB010000128.1 GCA_026994795.1 Deltaproteobacteria bacterium | reverse complement strand
GAATAATCAGGCGGGAAAGATATTGAGCTAAAGAGGTCAACAGGCATTGCCTCAGCCCATGATCCCCCCTTTAGTAAAAAGCGTTTTTGCTCATCTTGTGAGAATGTCCACTCCCAGCAGTTTCCAAGCACATCAACAAGACCTATCTTATTGGGATATTTTATAAATTCACTAACTTTATTCACCATGCCTCTTGTATTGCGTCCGATATTGGTTTGATCTTCATAAAATTCTTTGCCCCATGGATAGGGAAGGGCGTTTGGGCCGCAGGCGGCAATTTCCCATTCCAAGAAGGTAGGAAGGCGTGTGCCGGTCCATGCGCAGAATGCAAGGGCATCTCGTAGGCTTATATGAACTACAGGGAAATCAAAACGGGCAAATATTGTGGAATTTGGGCCGTCTGGCATGTGCCAACACGCACCCTTTACCCTCTTTTTTGTTATAAATGGCCTTACAATGAGTCTCTTTCCCTTATTGAGCACCTTTGGCTCATATACATAGCTATAACCCAATTTTTCTGCGGTTGTAATATAACCTGTTTGCTCAACAAAGGCTTGAAATAACGCATTTGTTACAGGGAATTTATGTATCTTAAAGCCCCTTACAAATAACTTTTTCCCTTCTATAAGGTAGATACCTTTGGGCACTTGAATAAATTGGTTTAATTCCCTTGATTTTTTATTAATATAATCAGAAAAATCTGTCTGTTTTTTATTGGCTTCTAATCTATCTTCTTGTGTTTTTGGATAGGGTGTGCCAGAAAATTCTCCCATAGATTCAAGGATATCATCCGCCTTTAATGCCTTATCTAATTCATCTTCTATAAGTTCAACAATATCAATAGCATCTTCTCTGTCTTCAATTTCATCCCCTTCTTCTATGTCTATCAACTCTTGCGCATCTTCATCCTCTTCCAAAATAATATCTTCAACTTCCTCATCTTCTTCCTCCTCAAGTTGTTCTTCAAGATCGTCATCTTCAGTCTGCTCCACCTCTTCAACTTCATATTCTTTTATCTCTTCATCATCATCTTCTTCGCTGCTATCTCCATCTCCAATGCCATTTGCATTTTTAAACCCTGCCTCATCATCAGGGTAAATAAATTCATTGTCATTATTTGAGATGTCAACATCACTATCTTCGGGGGCGTTATCATCTTGAATATCACCTTCACTATCATTATTATCTGTATCACTTGTAATAGTATCATCCTCAAACATTTCTAACAGCTCGCTCTCATCCTCCTCTATCTCTTTAACCTCATCATATTCTGCTGCCACTATATCAACTTCTAAGTCTTCTTCTGGGTCATCCTCAATAATTTCAATTTCTTCAGCATCTTCCTCCTCTTCCACTTCTTCAATATATTCTTCTTCCTCAATATCATTTTTATTTGATAGCTTATCATTACCATCAATATCCTGCCCATCTTTTTCTTCTATTGCCTGATTTAATTCATTAAGGAGTTCCCGCAGGCTCTTTTTATCGTCTGTGTCCATAAGCTCAATAACACCGACCTGCGTTATTGATTTTAAAAGATTTGATACAGATTCTAAGATAGTCTCAATATCAAGGAGGCTCTCCATACCGAGTTCTGTTGCGACATTTGATATTATAGAATCCTTTAGCTCATCACATATTGTAAAGGAATTTTTAGAGTCTATAATTATTCCGTGAGAATTTCTTCCCTCTTTAAAGGCGGCCTTAAGGTCTTTATTGATTGCAGAGCGCATGCTTGAAATTTGTTTCTTTTTTTTCTTTTTTTCCGTATCATTGAGCCCTTCTCCCCATAGTTTTGAGATAATTTCATCATTATCTGGGATATTTGGGAATTTTTCTCTCAATGTCCTGATATAAATGGCCTTTTTAGAATTTTCTTTTATATACGGAAGGGTATTCAGCGCCTCGTCAAGCCAATCAGTTGTTATAATGGATGTTATTTTTGAGGTTGTTTCTGGCATTTTAGGAATTTTTGGATACAGTGAACAAATGAAATAATCCCTTTTAATATGACATTGCGATATTGTCCATGAATAGCTTGTTAAATAATACAAAAAATAATACGGAAAAGAACAAGATAAAAGCCCCGTTAACCGCTTTAACCGTAAGCGAAATATTTACGAGCCTTCAGGGAGAAGGGCCTTATATGGGGTATCCATGTTTTTTTATAAGGCTTAGCGGCTGCAATTTAAGGTGTAGCTATTGCGATACCTCTTATGCGTGGGAAGAGGGCAGAGGAGACAGGATGAACATTCATTCAATAATTACCATGTGGCAGGAGGCCGATATAGGGCTTGTTCAGATTACAGGCGGTGAACCCCTTCTTCAAAAGGGCGTTTATCGTCTTATGTCTATTTTGAGGCAATGCGGGGCAACAGTATTGCTTGAGACAAATGGGACAATAGGGCTTTCTGATATTCCCAAAGGCATCATAAGGTCTGTTGACTGGAAATGCCCTGATAGCGGCATGGAAGGACATTTTTGTCTTGATAACTTGCGTCTTTTGGATATGAATGATGTGATAAAGTTTGTAGTGTCCTCAAAAGAAGACTATTTATGGGCGAAGGAAAAGGTCTTTTACCATAGCCTTCACCTCTTTACTAATGTATTGTTTACCCCAGCATGGGAAAGGATTGATGCCGTTGAGCTTTCTCGATGGATAATAAAAGACAAACTTTTAGTACGTCTTGGAATACAACTTCATAAATTATTATGGGGGGATAAGAGGGGAAGATAGAGAAAGTATGCCTTGGAAATAATTTTTTTTAAGAAAAGGCATTGACAGGTTTCAATAAATGGAGTAAAGATTTTTTTGAGAAAATGAATGAATGTTCATTTTCTATAACTTGCCGAAAATGCAATCTTTTTAAAAGAAGGGGTGAGGGAGGCCTTAATATGATAACCATTGATGCCTCAATTTGGTTTGAGATTATTGGGATGCTTGTTTTGATGGTCGTTTTGAATTCTCTCCTTTATAAGCCTATGCGGCAGATGCTTCAGGCTAGGGAATCAAAGATGGCCTCTATTAAAGAAGAGGCAGAGAGGTTTGAGCGTAACGCTGAGCGATTGCTGGAAAATTTTAACTCAAGGCTTGCGGATGCGCGTTCTAAGGGGATAAGCAAAAGGGAGGAGTTAAAGGCTCAGGCAAGGGAAGAGGAGAGGTCTTTGATGGATGAAAGCGCAAAGGAGGCTGCTGAGAAGAAACAGCAGCTTTTAGGTGACCTTTCATCGCAAATAGAGGCCGCTCGCAATGAGTTGAAGGCTCAGGCCGAGGCGTTTGCGGTGGAGATAGCGCAGAAGCTTCTTGGGAGGGCTGTTTAAATGAAGACAAGAGGGTGGTTGTTTGTCTTTTTGTTTGTGTTTGTTGTGGCGTTATGTGTCCCTATGGGGGGTGTAGCGTTATCTGCTGAGGAGGGTGTCTCTGTGTCTCATGGAGATGTTGTTGCTCATGGGGCGTCTCATCATGGGGTTGCTGGCGGCGGCCACGAGGCTGTCTCACATGAGGAAGGGGGGCATGGAGAGCATGGGGGGCATGAAGGGCATCATGGTCTTACTCACATGCAGATAATGAATTTCGTGTGGCATTGCCTTAATTTTTCTATTCTTGCATTTGTGTTGTTTAGGTTGTTGAAGAAGCCGATAGGGGATGCGCTTAGGGGACGTAGAGAGGAAATAGAAAATTCGTTTTCTGATCTTGAGGAGAAGAGGCGTGAGGCAGAGCGTAAATATGCTGAATATGAAAAGAAGCTCTCTAAGATGGATGAGGAGGCGGAGCGTATATTGCAGTCGTTTATAGCTCAGGGAGAGGCTGAAAAGGAGAAGATTATCCAGCAGGCCAGGGATGCGGCGGAGCGGATTAAGATGCAGGCAGAGCTTTACATTGAGCAGGAGCTTGATAAGGCGAGACAGGAGCTCAAGCGCGAGGTTGCGGAGATGTCAGTGGATCTGGCGGGGGATATTATTAAAAAGAACTTAAATGAGCAAGACCATCATAAGCTCATTAGTGAATATCTTGAAAAGGTGGTGACCAAGAATTGACAAGTTCAATAGTTGCCAGAAGATATGCGAGGGCGCTCTTTGCCATAGGCAAAGATGCGGGGAAGTTAGATGAGTTTTCAAAGAGCCTTGGGGATGTTGTGTCTTTTTTGGAGCAGTCTCCAGAGGTGGAAGAGGCGCTTATAAGCCCTGTTTATCCTCCTGACTTAAAGGGCAAGGTAATGGATGAAATTTTAAGTGCCCTTGGTGTTGGGGAAGAATTTAAGAGGTTTATGGGGCTTTTAGTGGAAAGGCGGCGCATTCAAGTAGTTAAGGCGATTAAAAATGCCTTTCAAGAGTTTATGGATGAAGAGATGGGGGTTATGAGGGCGGTTGTAACTACCGCTGTCCCCGTTGGCGGTGAGTTAAAGGATAAGTTAAAAGAGGTGCTTGCCAAGGTTACCGGCAAGGATGTTGTGATTGAGTTGCAAGAAGACCCTGCCATTATCGGCGGCGTGGTTGCCCACATCGGCGACATGGTATGGGATGGAAGTATAAGGAGCCAGTTAAGGGGCTTCAAAGAATCCATAGGGAGGGGTGAGCTCGGATAATGGCACAGATAAAAGCAGCAGAAATAAGCGACATAATTAAAAAACAGATACAGGATTATGAGAAGGAGATAGACCTCGCAGAGACAGGGACGGTGTTGTCTGTTGGTGACAATATCTCTCGTGTCTATGGGGTGAGAAACTGCATGGCGATGGAGCTTTTGGAGTTTCCCGGCGGTATTATGGGGGTTGCCCTCAATCTTGAGCAGGACAATGTGGGTGTTGCAGTCATGGGAGACTGTACCCAGATTAAGGAGGGCGACCTTGTAAAGCGTACGGGAAAGATTGCTCAGGTGCCTGTAGGCGAGGCGCTATTGGGCCGTGTGGTTGATGCCTTGGGTAATCCTATTGATGGAAAAGGGCCAATTGATGCCAAGGAGTTTAGAAGGATTGAGATGAAGGCCCCTGGCGTCATTGACAGAAAGTCTGTCCATGAGCCATGCTATACGGGGTTAAAGGCGGTTGATGCCATGACGCCTATTGGAAAGGGGCAGCGTGAGCTTATTATTGGCGACCGTCAGATTGGAAAGACCGCTATTGGCGTTGATGCCATTCTTGCGCAGAAGGATACGGATGTCTATTGTATCTATGTAGCCATTGGTCAGAAGCAGGCAACGGTTGCCCTTGTTGTTGAGGCGTTGAGGCGTCATGGGGCAATGGAGTACACCACTGTTGTGGCGGCGAGCGCAAGTGAGGCCGCTTCCCTTCAATATCTCAGCGCATTTGCAGGCTGCGCAATGGGTGAGTATTTCAGGGATAATGGCAAACATGCGCTGATTATCTATGATGACCTTTCAAAGCAGGCTGCTGCCTATAGGGAGATGTCGCTCCTGTTGAGACGTCCCCCCGGTCGTGAGGCGTATCCTGGTGATATCTTCTATAATCACTCGAGGCTGCTTGAGAGGGCGGCTAAGTTGAATGATGAGCTGGGCGCAGGCAGTCTTACTGCCCTTCCTATTATTGAGACCCAGCAGGGCGATGTGTCTGCCTACATTCCTACAAATGTTATCTCCATTACGGATGGGCAGGTTTATCTTGAGCCCGGCCTCTTTTTCGCTGGCATAAGGCCCGCTATTAATGTTGGTCTTTCGGTCTCAAGGGTTGGCGGCGCTGCTCAGGTAAAGGCGATGAAGCAGGTGGCGGGTACGCTTCGTCTTGACCTTGCCCAGTACAGGGAGCTTGCGGCGTTTGCCCAGTTTGGAAGCGACCTTGACAAGGCTACTCAGCAGCAGTTGAGGCGTGGTGAGAGGCTTGTGGAGATATTGAAGCAGCCGCAGTATCAACCGCTTCCAATGGAGAAACAGGTGGTCATACTGTATGCAGGTACAAGGGGTCTGTTAGATGAGCTTCCAGTAGAGGCGCTTCAAGACTTTGAGAAGGAGTTGTATGGCTATATAGAGGCCAATCATTCCGATATCTTTAGCCAGTTAAAAGAAAAAGAGGCAATTGATGATGCGTTGGACAAGAAGATGAATTCTGCTATATCAACTTTTGTCCAGCAGTTTAAAGCCAATAGAAATATAAAGTAGTTATTGGGGTGGGGTTGAGATGCCTTCATTAAAAGATATAAAAATAAAAATAGGCGGTATTCAAAAGACCGAGCAGATAACAAAGGCCATGAATATGGTCGCAGCGGCCAAGTTGCGTGGGGCCCAGGAGAAAATGGAGGATTTCAGGCCCTATGCAGATAAGTTTGCCGCTGTTATGGGAGAGTTGGGAGGGTCTGTTAACCCAAATGCCTTTCCCCTTATGGCCATAAGGCCGGTAAAGAAGGTGTTAGTGATTGCGGTAACGGCTGATAGGGGTTTGTGTGGCGCATTTAACGCCAATATTATCAGTGCGTCAGAGAAATATGCCAAGTCTCAAGTGTCTGAGGGGAAAACGGTATCTTTTTTATGTATTGGTAAAAAGGGTTATCACTATCTCAGAAATACGGATTTTGAGGTGGTAGATTATGTGACTGATTGCATGGCTGCCATTCAGATGCAGGATGCCCGTAAGATGGGTCAGGTCGCTATCAATCTCTTTCTGGAAGAAAAGGTAGATCAGGTGCAGTTATTATACGGCAGGTTTATTAATGTGGTAACCCAGAAGCCCACCTTTAAAAGGATACTCCCAATATCAAAAGAGGGTCTTGGGGGAGAGGAGGCCAAGGGAGATGATGAAGGGCCAAAGGCCACATATATATATGAGCCTGAGCCGGAGAGGATATTGAACCAGTTGATGCCTATGTATGTTAATGTGCAGATTATGGCGGCAATGCTTGAGACTGCTGCAAGTGAACAGGCAGCGCGGATGACTGCGATGGATAATGCCACAAGGGCATGTGAAGATATGATACATACCCTTACCCTTACATACAACAAGGCGCGTCAGGCATCTATTACGAAGGAGTTGATGGATATTGTCGGAGGCGCTGAGGCGCTGAAGGGTTAGGTTATAAATAAAGTTAATGCCTACACTGAGGGAGGTTTTAATATGTCAGAACAAAATGTTGGCAAAATTGTGCAGGTCGTAGGGCCTGTGGTGGATGTTGAGTTTGAGCCGGGACAGCTGCCAGCCATATTGAATGGCTTGCTGGTAACAAACCCTGCTATAGATGATACGGAAGACAATCTTGTGATTGAGGTTGCCCAGCACTTAGGCGACAATATGGTTCGTTGTATTGCTATGGATACAACAGACGGTTTGGTGCGCGGGATGGATGCAAAGGATACGGGGGCGCCAATCAAGATACCAGTAGGGACGGCCACCCTTGGCAGAATATTAAATGTTGTTGGAAGGCCAGTGGATGGAAAGGGCGAGGTAAAGGCTGATACCTTTTATCCAATCCATAGAAAGGCGCCTGCATTTGTTGAACAGGATACGACAGTTCAGGTCTTAGAGACAGGCATTAAGGTTATTGACCTTCTTGTCCCGTTCCCGAGGGGCGGTAAGATGGGGCTGTTTGGCGGCGCAGGCTGCGGCAAGACGGTTATTATGATGGAGATGGTTCACAATATTGCTATGCAGCACGGCGGCATATCTGTGTTTTGCGGGGCAGGCGAGCGCACAAGAGAGGGTAATGACTTATACATGGAGATGAAGGAGTCCGGGGTTCTTCCAAAGGCTGCCCTTATTTATGGACAGATGACAGAGCCTCCTGGGGCAAGGGCGAGGATTGGTCTTACAGGTCTTACGGCAGCAGAGTATTTCAGGGATGAGGAAGGCCAGGATGTGCTCTTTTTTATTGATAATATATTCAGGTTTACTCAGGCAGGCTCAGAGGTCTCTGCGCTTTTGGGACGTATCCCGTCTGCGGTTGGTTATCAGCCCACTCTTGCGACAGACCTTGGAGCGCTTCAGGAGCGTATTACATCTACTACAAAGGGTTCAATTACAGCGGTTGAGTGTGTGTATGTCCCTGCGGACGACCTTACTGACCCAGCGCCAGCCACTACATTTGCCCACTTAGACGGAACAGTGGTTCTTTCCCGTCAGATTGCAGAGCTGGGGATTTATCCTGCAGTTGACCCACTGGATTCTACTTCAAGGATACTTGACCCGAATGTATTGGGAGAAGACCATTATCAGGTGGCACGTCAGGTTCAGCAGACGCTTCAGAAGTATAAGGACCTTCAGGATATTATTGCAATTCTTGGTATGGATGAGCTTTCTGATGAAGATAAGCTTACTGTGCAGAGGGCGAGGAAGGTTCAGAGGTTCCTCTCTCAGCCATTCCATGTTGCTGAGACATTTACAGGTATGTCAGGTAAGTATGTAAAGGTTGAAGATACGGTGCGCGGATTTAAGGAGATACTTGAAGGAAAGCATGATGACCTTCCAGAACAGGCATTCTATATGGTAGGGACAATTGAAGAGGCCGTTGAAAAGGCCAAAAAGAGTTAATGGGTAGGTGAATGAGAAATGGCTAATAAACTTCTCTTAGAGGTAGTAACGCCTACTAAGCTGGTGATAAGCAGTGATGTAGATTTGGCTACTGCCCCTGGCGAGGATGGAGAGTTTGGAGTAATGGCCAATCACGCCCCGCTTTTAGCCTCATTGAAGATAGGTGAGATGAGAGTTAATGATGGTTCAAATACTACAAAGATTGCAGTAAGTGGCGGTTTTTGTGAGGTTTCCAATAATAAAATGACGGTGCTTGCTGAGGCGGCGGAAAAGTCTGATGATATTGATGTAGATAGGGCGTTAAAGGCAAAGGAGCGTGCAGAAAAGAGGCTTCAAGAGGCAAAGTCTGGAAGAGAGGATATAGATGAGGCAAGGGCTCAGGCTGCCCTTCAGCGCGCCCTTGTAAGGTTAAAGGTGACTGGCAGGGCATAAGTTCATTGTAATTAAATTATAGTTATAAAAGATAGTGAGTAGATTGTTATATTTTTGATAGTTATCGTTTTTGGAAGTATTGGTATATCTAAGGGCAAGCTAAAGGCTTGCCCTTTTTTTTGCCGTGAAAGTTACTTTTGGTTTTTATCCGCTTTTAATCTCTTCTATCTTTAATGATATATTTAATCTAAATCCTGTTTCAGTTTTTTCGCTCCCTTTCGCCGTATAGGATTTAGGTGTTTATTTATAGCGTTTTTATATTATAATATGATAATTTTTTTGATTAAGATCGCAGGATGATAAGAAAATCAGGGGGTAATGTGTCTTGTAGCAGACCGTATCTATCTAATCTTGCTGCAGTAGTATTGGCTGCCGGGAAGGGGACGAGGATGAAGTCTTCTATGCCGAAGGTTATGCATCTATTACTTGATGAGCCAATTTTATCTTATCCCCTATCCCTTATCAGCGCCATTGGGATAAAAGATGTGGTAGTTGTGGTAGGGCATGGTGCGGAATATGTAAGACCTTTTGTTGAAGATAAGCAGTTTATGACAGTTTTTCAGGCTGAACAACTTGGCACTGCTCATGCCGTAACCTGTGCCCTTTCCTCTTTTTCTCATCTATATGACAATAAGGAATATCAATGTATTATAATGTGCGGGGATATGCCTCTTTTAAAAGAGAATACATTTTCTGATTTTATTTCATGGCATAAAGACAATGGCAATGTATTATCAGTTATGTCTTCTTATCTTGATAATCCTTATGGTTATGGCAGAATTATCAGAGATAGTGTGGATGGGCGGGTGTTAAGGGTTGTTGAGGAAAGGGATGCCTCTTTATCTGAAAAAGAGATAAAAGAGGTCAATACAGGGACATATATAATAGAGCTTAATTGGCTTAAAGAGGCGATTGGAAAGATAGGGAGACAAAATGCGCAGGCAGAATTTTATTTTACAGATATTATAGAATTGACTGAGCGTAAAGGCAAAGCAGTAGGGGCATATATACTGGATGATAAAGAGGAGGCATTAGGGATAAATTCCCGTATTGACCTTTCTATAGCAGAAGAAATTCTTCTTAAAAGAAACAGGTTGCGTTTAATGGCAAATGGCGTAACATTGCTTATGCCGCATACTATATATATCGGCAACAGGGTTAAATGCGGTCAAGATGTCATAATAGAGCCGTTTAGTGTGCTAATGGGTGATTGCAACATAGGAGATGAGGTGAGAATTGGGGCGTTTTCCTACTTAAAGGATGTTTGTATAAAAAAGGGCGAATATGTCCCGCAGGGCTCAGTGTTAAAGCCATAATTTAAGTATAATAGTGTGATATTTATACCTAACTCCTGCACGGCAAAAGGGAAAAGAATAGATTTAAACTAATAAATAAGGGAGTAGGTATTATAGAGGGCGTTTGTAAAACTCACTTTTTAAGTGAAGACGGGTATCAGCCCTTTTATTGCTCCTTTTTGCCGCATATTAGAAAGTATAAATAAAAGAGGAGAAATTAATATGATAGGGTTTAATATGGAAGGCGATATTTTAGGTTATCTTGAAGGGAAAATTAATGAGTTAATTGAAAGAATCAAGGCGATGGAGACAGAGAATAAGGGGTTAAGAGAAGAGATAAATGCACTTAATGCAGAGCTTGCCTCTCGTAAAGAGAGGATTAATGAGCTTGAGCAGAAGAAAGAAGAGGCAAAGGGCAGGATAATGTCAATCTTAGACAAGATATCCTTATTAGAATCAGGGGACAATGCCCTTTCACAAGATAATAATGCCCCATCTGATGACCATAATAATGAGTTGTCTGTTTCAGAAAGCAATGTAGCAGAAGGGTATGAAGGGTATGCCTGGCAGGGGGATGGCAGTAATGATCAAGATGCAGGTAATAGTAATGATATAAATGCTGGTGAAGGATAAGGAAAGATAGGAGAAGATGTCTCAGAATGATATAGTAGAATTAAAATTTTTTGGTTATAATTACTATTTTACTCAAAAGAAAGACGATTCTGTTGATATAAATGAGCTTGTAAAATATGTTGAAGGGATAGCTGATACGATATTAAGGCAATATAAGGAGTTGCCAGGACATAAGCAGATTGTGCTCACTGTACTTTCTATTGCGAGAGATTACTTTTTGGCAAAGAATGAGCTTGAAGGGTTGGAAAATCGTTTGGAACAACTGGCCAAGGTTTTGTCATAAAAGGGCATTGGATTTTTTGTGTTTTATAGTATAAATAAATATAAAGACTTTCCCCTGCTGTGACCGTGATCAAACAGTAAGTTCGTTGAGCCAACACCCCACACAAGGGGGTCTCCACTTCGCTGGCTGATGACGGGGATAACAGCCCTATCTGACGCCTTGTGGAAGAGACACCCACCTGACTTATGTCAGGTTCAATGAACACTGTGGACACGGCATAAGCGGGGGAATTTTTTGGGGTTAATTAATTGCGGGATTTATTATACGGGGTAGAGGGCTTGTAATAGCTATCTGAATGCCTTGCTATTCGTGTATTATGGTTACAGGATATGGGTGTGTCCTTATCTGGTTGCAGCGGATATAAAATGCAATAAATTATTGAGCTATTAACATTATAGATTATTATTAATAATTATCAAATAAAGTTTATTTTATGGTCAGGGATTAATAAAATTAAGAGCTGAGGAAGGCTTTTTACAATATAGGGCACTTTAGAGGGGATACAATTTTTGTGAGTTCATCATAAAAATATATAATTAAGGCTAAATAAGGCTAAAATTAACAATATAATAATAAAAATCTGTAAAAAACATGATAAAATATATAGTATATTGTTTAATAATAAATTATTTATATTGATTTTAATATTAGCCTGACAGACAAAAATAACTATTTATTTCAATTGTTAGCTTAAACAAATATCTTTAACCCCTCGTTAGGGCTTTTATTTATTATTAAAATATCCTTCCTTTTTTCTCTGACTTTATATTAATTATATTTTCCCTAAATCATGCACGGCAAAATGAGACAAAGATGAATTTTAGTTGGCAAACTCGCCGATTGCAGGATTTAGGATTTAATTTATATTTTTATTGTTCTTTAATAATTAGGAGGTAATTTTTAGTATGGATATTGTTTCGATTGGTATAGCGCTCCTTTGTTTGGGTTTAGGGGTAGCTATAGGGATATTTATAGGAAGAAAGGCAAGGGAAAGTCATTTAGAGCAAAGCCGTCAAGAGGCGGAATTAATAAGGGCAAGGGCAAAGGAGGAGGCGGAACGTCTAAAAAAGGATGCCTTGCTTACCGGTAAGGAAGAGGTCTCTATCATTAGGAAAGAGGCAGAAGAAGAGATAAAAAATAAGAAGCGTGAGCTTAATAGTGTTGAGAAGAGATTACAGCAGAAAGAAGCGCAGCTTGATAAGAAACAGGAGCTTATAGATAAACGGGAGATTGAGATACTTGAAAAAGAGGATATAGTTAAGGCAGCAGAGTCAAGGCTTATAAAAAAGGAGAAAGAGCTTGAGAGGATAAGAGAAGAAGAGAAAAAACAGCTTGAGAAGATAACTAATATGACCCAGCAAGAGGCAAAAGAACACCTTTTAAAGATGGTAGAGACAGATATTCGTCAGGATGCAGCAAGGCTTTTGAAAAAGGTAGAGACCGAGACCCGTGAACAGGCGGAGAAGAAGGCAAGAGAGATTATTTCTCTTGCCATATCCCGTTATGCAGGTGATTATGTTGCTGAGAGGACAGTATCTGTTGTTGCCCTCCCAAATGACGAAATGAAGGGGCGTATTATTGGCCGTGAGGGGAGAAATATAAGGGCATTAGAGGCTGCGACAGGCATTGACCTTATTATAGACGATACATCAGAGGCAGTGCTTTTATCTGGATTTAATCCCATAAGGAGAGAGGTAGCAAAGATTGCGCTTGAGAGGCTTGTTGCAGATGGCAGGATACACCCAGCCCGCATAGAGGAAGTAGTGCAGAAGGTTGAAAATGAGATAGGCGTTGCCATTAGAGAGGCAGGTGAGCAGGCCACATTTGATGTTGGGGTATATGGCATACATCCTGAGTTAGTAAAATTGCTTGGAAAATTGAAGTATAGGACGAGCTTTGCCCAAAATGTGCTTCAACACTCTGTTGAGGTGGCATTTCTTGCAGGGATTATGGCAGCAGAGCTTGGCCTTGATGAAAAGATGGCAAAGAGGGCGGGCCTACTGCATGATATAGGGAAGGCCGCTGATTATGAGGTTGAAGGCCCGCATGCCTTAATAGGGTCGGATATGGCCCGTAAGTATGGTGAGAGTGAAGAGGTAATCCATGCCATTGCTGCACACCATGAAGATGTCAAGCCTGAGACAGAGATAGCTGTTTTGGTGCAGGCTGCTGATGCCCTTTCTGGTGCAAGACCAGGGGCGAGGAAGGAAATGCTTGAAACCTATGTAAAGAGGCTTAAAAACCTTGAAAGTATTGCTGGTTCTTTTGAGGGAGTCCAAAAGTCTTATGCCATTCAGGCAGGCCGTGAGATAAGAATAATTGTTGAAAGTTCAAAGGTATCAGATGATGAATCCCTTTTGTTGAGTAGAGAGGTGGCAAAAAAGATTGAAAATGAGCTGAGCTATCCGGGACAGATAAAGGTTACAGTAATAAGGGAGATAAGGGCTGTAGAGTATGCTAAATAGCCCCAAAGTTTGGCATGATGTATCTTAAGATTAGTAGTTGCTTGTCATAGCTGTATAATTATTAAGATCAACCTTAACTATTCAATATTATATTTAACTATATTTGACATGGGGTTTTGGAGATGAGCATAAAAAGAAGAGCGGATGAGCAGATAGCTATTTTAAAGAGGGGGGCAGTTGAGATAATAGATGAAGATGAACTCAAGGCAAGGCTTGAGACATCTATTGAGACCAGTATTCCTTTGCGAATAAAGGCAGGTTTTGACCCAACTGCACCTGACCTTCATTTGGGACATACTGTGCTTATTCAAAAGCTCAAACACTTTCAAGACCTTGGGCATCAGGTGATATTTCTTATAGGTGATTTTACTGCAATGATAGGGGATCCGACAGGAAAGAGTGAAACTCGCCCTGCGCTTACCCCTCAGGAAGTCATTGAAAACGCCAGGACATATAAGGAACAGATATTTAAGATACTTAATCCTGAAAAGACCATTATTGAATTTAATAGTTCATGGATGAATGATATGAGCGCAATTGACCTAATTCGCCTCAGCGCCAAACATACTGTTGCAAGGATGTTAGAAAGAGATGACTTTAAAAGGCGTTTTCAGGCCGGCAGACCCATTGCAATACATGAATTTATCTATCCACTTATTCAGGGTTATGATTCAGTGGCGCTAAATGCAGATGTAGAGATTGGCGGCACGGACCAAACATTTAATCTCCTTGTAGGCAGAGACCTTCAAAGAGAATATGGCAAGAGGCCGCAGGTGGTAATGACTATGCCGCTTCTTGAGGGGCTTGATGGAGTAAATAAGATGAGCAAGTCCCTTGGAAATTATGTGGGCATTACTGAGCCTCCAAGGGATATGTTTGGTAAGCTTATGTCCATATCTGATGAGTTGATGTTTAGGTATTTTGAGTTATTAAGCGACAAGTCATTGGATGAGATAGAAAAAATAAAGACAGGCATCAAAGATGCACGCTTAAACCCAAGAGATGTCAAGATGGAGCTTGCCTCTGAGATTGTAATGAGATTTCATGGCAAGGGTCATGCTGATGAGGCAAAAAACTTTTTTATAGAGACCTTTTCAAAAAGGGGGATTCCAGATGATATAAAAGAGGTATTAGTGAAAAGTAATAGTAAGCCTCTATATCTCCCCGCCTTTTTAAAGGAACATGGTTTATGCCAGAGCGCATCAGAGGCAAAACGCCTTATTAAGCAAGGGGCATTAAAGATAGATGGCAACAGATACCAGTCGGAAGAACTTGTTATCTCAAAGGGTGAATTGGTTATAAAACTTGGGAAAAGGCGATTTTTAAAATTAAAGGCGAGAGATTAGTTTATACCTAATCCTGCAATCCCTAAGGGCGGCAAAAAGGGGCAAAAGATACTGGAATTTATTTTTACTCAAAAAGTGAACTTTACAAACAATCTTCATATTACCTAACCCATTATATTCATATAAATATTTTTACCCTATTTTGCCATGCTGGATTTAGCTGTTATGTGATTTTTTTTATTGATTGCCTGTTTTCATGGATAAATGTGATAAATGGCCTGTAGAACGAAATAAGGCATAAGGCAGAAAAAAAGGGTATTGCGGTATGGCTCAGCAGGAGGCGAGGAGACGCAGGAGAAAGAGGAGGCGCATACCTGAAGGCGTCTATGAGACAAGGATAGATGGTCTTTCAGATGATTTTAGGGGCATTGCCCGTATTGACGGCAAGGTACACTTTATTTTTGGGGCGTTGCCTGATGAGCTTGTAACATTTCGTTATTTAAAGGTAAACTCTAAATTTTGCGAATGTAACGCCATTGAGGTTATTGATTCGCCTTCTCCGATGAGAGTCAGGCCATTATGCGAGTATTTTGGAAGCTGCGGGGGCTGTTCCCTGCAGCACATATCCAGTGATTGCCAGTTAAATCTCAAAAAAGATGCCCTTTTAGGGCTATTAAAAAGATTTGGGGGGATTGATGGCCCGTCATGCCCTATGGAGCGTCCTTCTCACAGAGAGGCTCTTGGCTACAGGCGCTCTTCAAGGCTTGGGGTCAAGTTTGTCCCCAAGAAAGGCGGCGTTATTATAGGCTTTAGAGAGCGTTACTCTCATTTTATCCAAGAGATGGATCGCTGCTTAATACTGCCCCAAATGGCATCTCAGCTTATTGTCCCCTTAAAACGCCTCTTTAACTCTTTAAGCATAAGGGATAAAATCCCTCAGTTAGAGATATACTGTGCGGATAACGGTGTCTATATCATTATTAGACACCTTGAGCCCTTTTCTCAAAGAGATATATCACTTCTTAAGGCATTTTCCTCAACTAACGATGTATTCTTTTTTTTACAGCCAAAAGGCCCTGATACTATAGCGCCCCTTATGCCGCACTGGCCAGAGGCATATTACACTGTTGAGCTGGGGGAATACGGGCAGCCTGATTGGGTTACATGCAGCGGCAGCCATAATAAGTTAAGGCTTTATTTTTATCCCTCAGACTTTATACAGGTAAACGCCCCTATAAATATAGAGATGATAAGGGCGGCAATAGGTCTTTTAATGCCCCAAAAAGATGATGCGATAATTGACCTTTTTTCTGGAATAGGCAATTTTTCTCTGCCCTTATCAATATATGCCCAAAAGGTTACGGGAATAGAGCTGTCGGAAAAGATGGCAGAGAGGGCGAGAAGAAATGTCATTATAAACGGCCTTGGCCATAAGGATATAAACTTTTATGCGCTTGACCTCTATTCGTCTCTTGATAGCCTCCCTTCAATATTAAAAGGTGCGACAAAAGTTGTGATTGACCCGCCAAGGAGCGGGGCAAAGGAGATATGTGAGCTCTTAAAAGGGTCGGATGTTAAAAAAATCCTCTATATTTCATGTAATCCAGCAACTTTTTCCCGTGATGCCAATATATTGTGTAATAAGGGGCATTATATATTAAAACATCTTAAACTCTTTGATATGTTTCCCCATACATCCCATTCAGAGGTAATGGGGCTTTTTGAATTGGCTAAATAAGCTCTATTCCAGCCCAAATATCTTATTCCCATTCAATCGTAGCAGGCGGCTTTGAGCTTATGTCATAACACACCCTGTTTATGCCATGCACCTCATTTATAATCCTCATTGATATCCGTGAGAGGAGATCATAAGGAAGCCTTGTCCAGTCAGCGGTCATGGCATCAATGCTGTTCACAACCCTTACTGCCACCACATTGTCGTAAGTCCTCTCATCGCCCATGACCCCTACTGTCTTTATGGGGAGGAGCACGGCAAAGCCCTGCCATACCTTTCTATACCACTCACTCGCCTTTAATTCCTCAATTATAATGGCATCTGCCTCCCTCAGTATGTTAAGCCTCGCCTCAGTTACCTCGCCAATAATCCTTATGGCAAGGCCGGGCCCGGGGAATGGGTGCCTATAGACAAGGTCTTCTGGCATACCAAGCTCAATTGCGACATTTCTAACTTCATCCTTAAAAAGCTCCCTTAATGGCTCTATAAGACGCAGCTTCATCGCATCAGGAAGCCCCCCTACATTATGGTGGCTCTTTATAGTTGCAGAAGGGCCTTTAAAAGAGACGCTTTCTATTACATCAGGATACAATGTGCCCTGAGCAAGAAAGTCAACCTGACCAATCTTACCTGCCTCTTCTTCAAAGACCTTTATAAATTCTTCACCAATTATCTTTCTCTTCCTTTCAGGGTCCGCAATGCCTTGCAGCCTTTTAAGAAACCTCTTAGAGGCATCAACATAGTGGACATTTAACCCAAGGGCATTCAGGAACTTAAGCACTGTCTCCGCCTCATTCTTCCTTAAGAGCCCATTGTTTACGAATACCGGCGTAAGCCTGTCGCCAATCGCCCTTGCAACAATGAGGGCTGTTACAGTTGAATCAACCCCGCCTGAAAGGGCGCATATACACCTTTTTGAGCCGATGGTCTGGCGTATCTCCTTAACTGTCATCTCAACAAACGAGTGCATGTTCCACAGCCTGCGGCAGCCGCATATTAAAAACAGAAAATTTTCTATTATCTCCTTTCCAATCTCTGTATGCGCTACTTCAGGGTGGAACTGAACCCCGAATATCCGCCTCTCCCTTGCCTCTATAGCGGCATAAGGGGTGTAGTCAGTCCTTGCTATAGGAGAAAAGCCATTAGGAAGCCCTTCAATCTTATCCCCGTGGCTCATCCATACCCTGTGGAGAGCGGGAGATGAAGCAATACCTGAAAATAAGGGGGTATCATTAATTATCTCAATGCTTGCAGGGCCATATTCGCGCTTTTGGCTCTTTTCAACCCTCCCGCCAAAGAGGTGAGAAAATAGCTGCATCCCATAACAGATGCCAAGCACCGGCACGCCAATCCCAAAAATATCAGTGGATATAGCAGGGGCATCGCTGTCGTAAACGCTTGACGGCCCCCCTGAGAGGATTATACCCATAGGAGAAATCTGTCGTATCCTGTCAATTCCAATATTAAATGGATGTATTTCACAATATACCTTAGCCTCTCTCACCCGCCTTGCTATCAACTGGGTTGTCTGAGAGCCAAAATCAAGGATTAATATCATCTCTTTCTTAGGATCGTCTTTATTAAGGGTATTGTCCGCCCCTCTATGAGTTTGTTTAATATCCATTTTCGCCCCCTTTTGTATGATAAGAGGTTGTAAAGGCTATAAAAGTGATAGAGGCTGTAGAGGTTAAATAAGGAAGCAGTACCTATTTTATAGCTTCTAACACTCCTGCTATCCCCTCTACCCCCTCTACCCCCTCTATAACCTTATTTTATACATAATACCAATAGTAAATCTCTTTACAATATTTAAGCCCCAATCTACTTACATCAGGCATTGCTGGCATGAGATTTTCAGTCAG
>JALWQB010000127.1 GCA_026994795.1 Deltaproteobacteria bacterium | reverse complement strand
CCTTGATTCCGTAAGTATGCCCGCCACCTTTTTCCCGTTTATCATAAGGTCATTAGGCCACTTAATTTCTATTAAATGGCTTTTAGCTGTATTATCCCCATTTTTTTCATTGGCAGATATAACCTCTGATATCGCCTTATAAAGCGCTATGGCAGCTATCAGGGTTATATCAGGTATTAATGACCTTCCATAAGATTTTTTATACTTATCATTATGTATGATGCAAGAGAAATACAGATTTCCTTTTATGTCCGACGCCCAAACCCTTGCCCTTCTCCCTCTCCCCTGTCTCTGTATGCCGGCAAGGACTATAAGCCCGTCTTTTTCAAGAAGGCCTGGCTCATTAAGCGCAAGGGTATTTGTTGAGTCAGTCTCTTCTAAATATAAAAGCCAGCGTCCTATATGGGGAGAGGAGCTGGCTTCTAAAAAAGGCTCTATATCCCAGTGTAACATATTTAACTATATAAACAAACTACATAACTGCCCTATACATACAATTAAACAACCTATAGCCTCTGAAGCACAAAGAGAAGCTGTTTTTCAACAACTGATTCATTGAGCTTTACGCATATCTCTTTGACTTGGGCGTCAAATGGGGCGTTAATGGCGTTTTCCATCTTCATTGCCTCAAGATTTGCTATCTCTTCTCCCTTATGCACTATATCTCCAACCTTTATCCGTCCTCTCTTCGGGTTTCCAATGCGCCATACATTTCCATTTATCGGAGCGCCGATCTCATTGTCCCCTTTCGCCATCCTTATCTCTTTCTTCTTCGCCCTTGGGGTCTTTACCGTATAGACCCTTGTCTTGTTGTTCACCTTCATAACAACATGGATCTCTCCCTCATGCTCTGCCCCTATTGAGACAAGCTCTATACAATAGGGTTTGCCCATAAGGTCAAACTCCACTTTGTCTGCCGGCCTCTTCAGGCCGTTTCTCCACACATCAGTCGGGAGCACAAGCGGCGTCTCGCCATATTCCTCTATAAATTCAAATAGGCCAAGCGCATCCTTCGGGTGCATCAAATAGAGGATAAACTCCTCTTCAGTAGGCGTCCTTCCAAGCTCTTGAGAAAGCCCTTTTCTTATCTTATCAAGGTCGTCCTCCTCAAGGGAATCCAGAGGTGAAAGCTCCTTTCTCTCCTTTATCTTCTCTTCCCACTCATCTCCGAACGCGCTCCTATAAACCCACTCATCAGGCCACCCCATTGGAAGCCTTCCATAGCCGCCAAGCAAGAGGTTCTTAAAGTCTCCGGGCGCAGTCCTGAAGAGCCCGAGAAGCTCTTTCTGCTCCCCTTCTTCCATAGCATCAAAGTCCTGCCCATTTTCTTCAACAAATTTTGTAAGAAGCTCAATAATATGCCTTACTCCAACCTCGCCAGCCTCTTTTGCATACCTATTTACTATTCCAGAGCATGTAACCCAGGTTATCTGTGAGCCAGGGGTAACATCAAAATATTTTACTATCCTGTTATAAAGGCTCATTACCTTTAATATAGATGGCATAAGATGGAGAAAGCCACCCTTTTCCGCCTGTTCAAAAGAGCTTGGGAATGCCCCTCCCGGCATCTTATGGAAGGTAACATTGTGGTCAAAGCCCTTAAATGGCGATTCTGCCCATTCATACTGGCCTATCCACTCCCTTACCTTCTGAACTGCCCCTTCTGCAGCCTCCCTATTAAGGTGAACCTTGATGCCAGACTCCTCAAAGTATGCCTGAACGGCAAGTATCGGAGGCTGGCCATAGAAACGGGTAAGAGAGTCTTCTTCAGCATCCACTACCTTTGCCCCTGCCTCTGCTGCTGCAAGGAGAGCAGGGAGGGCAAGCCCGTCTGTAGCGTGCCTGTGATACTGGACTACCATATCAGGATATTTATCCAATATGGCGCTGACAAGGCTTCTTATCCTTGCGGGGCTTCCTACCCCTGCCATGTCCTTTATACATAGCACAATCTCGTCAGCGCCGCCGCACAGGGCGACAATATCGTCAACGCATGAGAGATAATATTCATTTGTAGTCCAATCAGACTGGGTAAAGGATATGGCAGGCTGGAATAAACGCCCCCTCTTCATCACAACCTCTGCCACAGCCCTCATGTTCCTTATGTCGTTCAGGAAAGAAAAACAACGCCATACGTCAATATCAACATTTGCTACCACATATTCAATGACATTCTTGGGATATGGCCTGTAGCCCCACAGATTGGTCTCTCTTATAAGCGTTTGGAGCATAACGCTTGGCATCAGTTCTCTGAGTATGCGTAATTCGTCAAAGGGGCTCTCTTTCCTGTTCATCACCCCTACATGCCAGCGCGCCCCGCCATGACACTCGGCGCTAAAGAGGTTCATCTTTTCATAATAGGGGGCAAGGGTTGCTAAATCAAATATCCTGTGTCGGTTCTTGTAATCAGACTGGCCGGCATCCCTCATGCCCGTGGACGTTATCATCACGCCGTCAATTGAACGAAGGGTCTTTACTATCTCCTTTGGAGACATCCCGGGCCTTATAAGGTTCACGCATTTTTCATCCATTGTATCTATTGCACCTTTTTCTATCATCTGATTGTCCTTCATCTCATTATCCTTTTATATTTTTCTATAAGTCAAACTATATTTTTACCTAAAAACCTGCAATTGGCGAGTTTGCCCAAGATTTGAATTTAATGTCTATAAGTCAAGATTAAAACTCAAGCCTCAAAGTCCAAACTTAATATGTACTACATCCAGCTCTGCGGCCCCAATGCCGATATTCGCGCCACATATTTGGCTATCTTTAATGCCTCATCTTCGCTGTCTCTTTCCTTGAACATTGAGACAAGCTCATCCATGTGATGCTCTATAAAACGGGTAGAAAATTCCCCTCTTTTAAAGGCCTCATGCCTTATTATGCTCAAAAGCAGGGGAGAAAGGGTCTTTACGCCCTCAATCCTCAAATTTCTGCTAAGGGTTCTGTCCATAACGGCAATCGCCCCGTCTCTGTCGGGGCCGGACGTCATTATCAACATAAAAAGGGAGTCATAGTATGGGGGCACCTCAGCCCCCTCATATACGCCCTGACTTATCCTCACCCCAGGTCCTTGAGGCACTTGAAGCCTTGTTATAGCGCCAAAGGACGGGCTGAATGTGCGGGGATCCTCTGCATTTATCCTGACTTCAAGCGCCCACCTGTTGGGGGTAATAGAGTCCTGATTAAAGCGGAACTCCTTTCCCTCAGCAGCGTCAAGCATAAGCCCTACTATATCAGCGCCCGTGATGAGCTCTGTTACTCCATGCTCTACCTGCAGCCTCGTATTGACCTCAAGAAAATAGAACTTTTTTGTGTTTGAATCAAAGATAAATTCCACTGTCCCGGCAGTCTCATAGCCGATCTCCCTCATAAGCCTTACTGCTGTATAGCATATCTCTTTTCGCAAGTCATCGTTAAGGCTTGGAGATGGCGCTTCCTCAATAATCTTCTGGTTTCTTCTCTGAATAGTACACTCCCTCTCATAGAAGTGAAAGACATTGCCATGTTTATCAGATACGATCTGAACCTCTATATGACGCCCTCTTTCTATATATTTCTCACACAAGAGCTTATCATCGCCAAATGCCTTCCTTGCCTCACTCCTTGCCTGACTGAGGGCAGAGGCTATCTCTGACTCTGTTTCTACCTTTACCATACCCTTTCCGCCGCCGCCTGCAGCAGCCTTAATCATAATTGGGAAATCAACCGCCTCTTCCTGCATCCACTGTTTTATATGGTCAACATCCCTTACGTCAGTTATGCCGGGTATGGTAGGCACATTCGCCCTCATTGCAAGCCTCTTCGCCTCTATCTTGTCCCCCATTGACCTTATTACTTTTGGAGAAGGGCCAATCCATATAAGGCCCGCATCCTCAACCATCTGGGCGAACTCCGCATTCTCCGCCAGAAAGCCCCAACCGGGGTGGATTGCATTCGCATCTACCTTAAGGGCAGCGCCAATAACGCTCTCCATATTGAGATAAGATTCTATTGGCGGGGCATCTCCGATGTGAACAGCCTCATCGCTCATAAGCACATGATAAGACAATCTGTCAGGGGTGCTGTATATAGCGGCAGTTGGTATTAGCCTGTCTCTGCAGGTGTGCATTATCCTTACTGCAGGCACCCCTCTATTGGCAATAAGAACCTTTTTTATCCTGTCTGTATCTTTATTCATTTTACCGCTCCTTGAGATTGAAAAAGAGAATTTTTTATTTATGACATAATTTTTTCATATTTTCAAGTTTTATGTTACGGGTAAATAATTTCACAACTTTGATAACGATATTCTACAATTCCGTAAATATACCTGTCAAGAGAACCATCCCAGCTCAAAATACGTCCGCGCCCTCTCACGGTCTAAATCTTGAGCAAACCAGCCAGATGACCATTTTACTTACCGTAAGGCGGCTCCATATCTTTTAAACATCTCTTTAAGTCTTTTTTCTATAAAGTCTTCAGCCCGTTTTATTGCCTTCTCATGTCTTGTCCATACCTGGCCCGCTGCATGTGATTTTAACATATTAATAACCCTGTCCCTTGTCTTATTCCATATATCTTTACTAAAGGCGGAATCAAACCTTACAAGTATCTCGGGCTCTAACAGGCACTGTTTAAGCAGCCTCGGAAAGAGGATGCGCTGTATGTAGAGGACAAATATTGATATTGTAAGAATAGCATTTACTGTTGGCAGGATAAAATCAACAGGGTCAATATTTCCTGAAAGCATAACGCTTACAAAGGGTACGCGGGGAAACCCTGTTAATAATTTCATAATTATATCCCCTGTAAAAAAGGCAAGCATTGATGAAACCCCTCCTATCTTTAATGTTGGAATGGCCTTTTCCCAGAATAGCCCTTTAAAGCCCTTCATGGCCTCAGCCAACATTGAAAGCTCCCTTACTGTCCTGTCAGCCTCTTGAAGGATATGGCTTATTCTCATCTTTGGGGCAGATTTTATAGTATCAATAAGCTCCTGTCTCTCATTTTCCCATAGAATAGCTCTATTTTTCAATTCAGCGCCCTTTTTATCTTCATAAGATGTCATAC
>JALWQB010000126.1 GCA_026994795.1 Deltaproteobacteria bacterium | reverse complement strand
GAGATAGACGGCCCTGAGGTGCCGTCAATGGACGGAAGCGCTGCCCCGTTCTACGCTATCATGAAAAGGGCAGGGGTGATTGAGCAGGATAGGCCAAGAAGGTATATAAGGTTAAAGACCCCTGTTATTGTTATGAATGGTGAGAGTGAGCTTAGGGTTGAGCCTTATGACGGGCTATATGTTGACTGTAAGATTGATTTCTCACATCACAGGATACAGCCTCAGAGATTTAGCTCTCACATAAGTAAAAAGATTTTTGAACATTCTATCGCGGGGGCAAGGACATTTGGATTTTTGAAGGAAGTAGAATTGTTACAGAAAAATGGGCTTGCAAGGGGGGGCTCTCTTGATAATGCGATTGTAGTTGGAGAAAATGGCGATGTACTGAATAAAGATGGCTTGAGGTTCTCTGACGAGTTTGTAAGGCATAAGGTGTTAGACCTTTTGGGTGATATTTATCTTCTGGGCTATCCTATTATAGGCGCTTTGCATAGCAAAAGGTCAGGCCACAAGCTGCATGTTGAGCTTGTTAAGAAGCTGATGACCTTAAAAGATGCCTGGGAATGGGTAATCATCAGGGAAAAGAGGGCATCTCACGCAGCCTTTCCCAGTATATTTGCCCCTGTTCAGCCTGTCGCAACCAATGCTTAATGCCTGTTTAATCAAATGAGGTTGACCCCAACGTCAAGACAAAAAATGAGGTTTTTTAAGGTGGATTCTAAAGTTTCGCTGTTGTTATTAGTAATTGATTCATGATGTTTTTCTCTATAAAATTAATAAGTTGTATATAACTGTCAATCTTCATTTCAAGACAAAATAGTGGGCTTGACAGGTCTTTATCTCTATGGCATTTGCAGGGCATATTGAATAACACTTGAGACACCTTATGCAATCAGGGCTATTGGGGCTGTCTGACTGATCATAAAACGAAATGCCAATTGGACATATTTTTTGACAACCTCCGCAATTTACGCACCTTTCCGCATTATGACAAAGGGTTATTAAACTTGTCCTGTTAAAGAGGCCAAGTATTGCCCCAAGCGGGCACAGGCACTTGCAAAACGGCCTCATAGTAAATATTGACAGGCCAATAATAGTAAGAAGGACCGCTATCTTCCATGTAAAGAGCATGCCAATCAATGACCTTATCTGGGCGCTTATAAGGGCAAGCGGAACGCCTGCCTCAAGGGCGCCGGCAGGGCATATATATTTACAAAATGTCGTCTCGCCAAACCCCGCCTGATCCACTATGGCTATGGGCAATGCAAATACAAATAAGAACAACACCGCATATCTGAGCCTTGCAAGCGCCTTTGGAAGCACATATTTGGGGGTTTTTATCTTAAATAGATACTCCTGTATCAGCCCAAACGGGCATAGCCAGCCGCAAGGCATCCTGCCTGTTATAGATGCAATTATCCCGATGCTCCCAAGGCTGTAAAGCCCGAGATGAGGCGCTGCATGTGAAGACAGTAACGGCCTTATTGATGCAAGAGAGCTCTGGAGCGCCCCAATAGGGCATGCCCCTATTGACAATGGGCATGAATAACAATTCAATACTGGAAAGCACAGGTATTTGAGCCTTCCCTGATAGATAGGAGAAGAAGGAGAGATTGTCCAGTGAGAATTTATGATAAAAAGAAATATATGCTGAGAAAACTTCCTTATTCTTTCAAACATACTGATAATATGCCATTATACAAAAACCATATTTTAATAGATAGTTACTCTATGGAAATAGATGCTATAAGAGACCTTGCGCCCTTGTTATGGGGCGCGGCATTTTTAAAAAATTCTTTTACCATAGTTACCTCCTCCGTATCCTGAGGACGCTCAAGCAATACCTTTAATATGCCGACTACCCCTTCCTTAAGCCCTTTCATGCTGTATCCGCCTTCAAGGGAGAAAAGAAGCCTTCCATCGCATACCTCTTCCGCTGCCTCTTTAAGGGCATAGCCCATTGCAGAAAAGCCCTTGCCCGTAACATTCATCCCCCCAAGCGGGTCATGGATATAGGTATCAAACCCGGCAGACACAATAATAAACTCGGGCCGATAAGACCTTGCCGCCTGCATGAACACATCTCTCATAATTGCAGCAAAGTCGCTGTCATCACATCCTGCTGAAAGAGGGCAGTTTAATGTAAAGCCCTGTCCTTTGCCGCTGCCCCGCTCATCTAATGCCCCTGTCCCGGGATAATAGGGATATTGATGAGTTGAAAAATAAAATACGCTGTCATCATCATAAAAACTGCGCTGAGTGCCATTTCCGTGATGCAGGTCAAAATCAACAATCATTATCCTGTCCATATTATATGTCTTTTGAATATATCTCGCGCATATTGCAACATTATTAAACAGGCAAAACCCCATTGCCCTGTCCTCTTCAGCATGGTGCCCCGGGGGACGGATAAGACAAAAGCCATTATCAACATCACCCCTAATAATATTGTCAGCAAGCTCTAATAAGCTCCCCGCTGCATAAGAGGCGACTTCATAGCTTTCAGGGCAGGTAACAGTATCAGGGTCTAATGAAAAATATCCTTTCCCATGACTTGTGGTCTCAATAAGACGCACAAGCTCTTCAGTATGATTTAATAGCAGTATGTCCTCTTCCGCCCTCCTTAATGGAAGCTTAACAAGCTCATCTTCCCTGAAATTCACCTGAATTGCATCATAGATTGCAGTCAATCTCTCTGGCGTCTCTACATGAGACGGCCCGGGTATATGGCGCTTAAAGATGTCATCTATTGAAACGGCAACCCTCTTCATAGATTAAATGCTCCTTTTTAATATTTCATTCCTAAGAGCGAGCTGTCTGAATAATATTACCTAAATCCTGCGGTTATGATTTATCTCTGTTTAATATCCTCAAAATCTCAAGCTCCCTTCTCCTTATATAAACAGATAACTCCTCACTCTCTTCTCTATCCATAAATAGCCTCATGCCTATCCTGTAGATATTAAGAGAATATCTTCCGGGGATAGATATTCTCCTGACTTCTCCACCCTTTTTAACATCCAGCGTAAATATGTCTTTTGACTCAAGAAGCCGTAAGATAAGCGAAACTGTATTATATTTCTGATACTGTTTAGGGGGGCTTGCCCCTCTTTTAGAAACAAATTCAAAGCCTACGCCCCCAAGGCTTATATCTGTGATATTACCCTCAAGCAGAGGAAATTTTTCTGAATAACACTTAACAGCGCTTCCTGGGGGACAGGATATCCTGAAATATTCTCTCCTCTCTAATATTGCCCATAATGTAGGGAAGTTCAGGTATAGGGAATCTCCCTTTAGACCCTTTACCCTTGTGCCCATAAAATTCCAGGGCTTGCCCTTTTCTCTATACCCTAACACTATATCAGACGCCTGTCTCCAGTCTATTGGCTTATCAACCTGAACAAAAGACTTATCAGCAGCGACAATAACAGTTGGCGGAGAACGATATCCCGGCGTCCTTATCTCAACCCATGTCCCTTCCTTTATAAGCCGTTTTATCTCCTGTAAGATGGCTTCCTTATTAGAGGTATATTGAACCTCTTTTTCATATATCCATCCCCTGTCTGATGCCTTTGAAGGTCTTATTCCAAATAACATTTTTCGCTATGCCTTTGCCTCACGCCAGTTTCTGCCGATGCCTGTATTCACAATCAGCGGCACCTTTAAAGATATTACGCCTTCCATTATGCCCTTAATGCCTTCCCTTATATCATGGGCATCAATCTCTTCCTCAGGGGCCTCTATTATAATTTCATCATGCACCTGCAATATCATCCTTGCCTTAAGATTATTTTCGGAAAGAAACCTGTCAATCTTTATCATGGCAAGTTTTATTATGTCAGCGGCAGTGCCCTGAATTGGGGTATTTATTGCAGTCCTTTCCGCAAACTCCCGTCTATATTTGCTGCTGCTGTTTATCTCAGGTATAAAACGCCTTCTATTAAGCAGGGTTAAGACATAACCTTTCCTCTGCGCAAAATCAACTATATTTTTCATATATTCCTTTACCTTTGGATATGTCTTAAAGTATTTTTCAATAAATTCCTTTGCCTCCCTCCTCTTTATCCCAAGCTCTTTTGAAAGGCCGAAATAGCTCATGCCATAGACAATGCCGAAATTTACCGTCTTTGCCATCCGTCTCATGTCCTCAGTAACAAGGCCCTCAGGACAGCCAAAAATGAGAGAAGCAGTCTTTTTATGAATGTCCTCATTATTCATAAAAGAAGCGATTAGCCTATCATCTTCAGAATAATGCGCAAGCACCCTGAGGTCAATCTGAGAATAATCAAAGGACAGGAGAAGACGCCCCTCAGGGGCAATGAATAGCTCCCTTATCCTCAGCCCGTCTTCTGTCCTTACAGGGATATTTTGGAGGTTTGGATTGCTTGACGAAAGCCTCCCAGTGGCAGTAACAGTCTGATTAAATGATGTATGCACCCTATGGGTAACGGGGCTGGCCGTCTTTAATATGGCCTCTATGTATGTGCCCTTGAGTTTTGAGAGGTTTCTGTGGCTCAATATCAAAGGACATACAGGATGGGCATCCTTTAATTCATTTAATACCTCAAGGTCAGTGGAAAGGGCTCTGGTCTTTTTGGTCTTCTTCTTAGGCGTAAGGCCAAGCCTCTCAAACAGGATTTCTTGAAGTTGCTTTGGAGATTTTATATTAAACCTTGCGCCGACAAGGGTAAATATATCCTCTTCTATATCCTTTAACCTCTTTTCAAACTCTATATTAAGCGAATGCGCCCTTTCAATATCAACCATAACGCCATTTTCTTCCATTCTGGCCAGTATAGAGACAAGGGGCATTTCAACCTCTGAAAACAGCCCCAAAAGCCCAGCGCCTTTAAGCCTCTTATAAAGCTCATCCCTTAAAATGCCTGTTATATGGACATCTTCACACGAATAAGCAATGGCATCCTTTATTGATACCTCGCTAAATCCCTTGAGCCCTTTTGAGCTAACAAGCTCCTTATAACTTATCATCTCATGGCCGATTATATCCCTTGAGATGGATGCCAGATTGTGCTGGCGCCTCGCTGGGTCAAGGAGATAAGAGGCAATCAT
>JALWQB010000125.1 GCA_026994795.1 Deltaproteobacteria bacterium | reverse complement strand
ATTGGCAATAGGAGGGCGGATACTGATGCAATCTTACAACATGCGCCTCTGAGAGAGGGGCAAAGGTATGACCCTTCAAGCATAAGGGATGCAATAAAGTCAATTTTTTCAATGGGTTTTTTTGATGATATAAGGGTTGATGTAAAGGATATGCCTGATGGAAGGGAAGTAACCTTTCTTGTAAGGGAAAAACCATCTATAAGAAAGATCATATTTCATGGCAATAAATTGATAAAAGAGGACAAGTTAAGGGAGGCGATAAATCTCAAGAGGTACGACATAATAAATGATAAGCTCTTGGTTGAAAGCGGCCGCAGGATAGAGGCGCTGTATGCGGAGAAGGGCTATTTAGACACAAAGGCAACCCCATCTTATGTGCAGGTATCCAGTGAGGCGGCAGATGTAACATTTGATATATTTGAAGGGGAAAAGGCTCTTATAAAAGAGATAAAGTTTTCAGGCAATAAGGCTTTTTCTGACAAAACGCTTAAAAAATTAATGGAAATAAAGGAAAAAAGGCCGTTCTGGCATATATCATTATCTAACTGGCTTGCCCTTTTGAAAGGAGATGCCGGAGTATTAAAGCTGGACGGTCTTGAGAGGGATAGGGCCCGCATAGGCGCATATTATAGAAATCATGGCTACTTAGAGGCAAAGGTAGGAAAACCTGAGGTGCGTCATAAGGGAAAGTGGCTTTATGTCCTTATCCCCATAGAAGAGGGAAGTGTATATAAGATAGGGGATATAAAGATAGAGCAGTCATATCTTTCTGACTTGAGCGTTATTTTAAAAAAGTTAAAGACAAAGAAGGGGGAAATTTTTAGACAGGATGCCTTAAGAGCTGACGTTATGACAATAAATGACATATTTGCCGATGAAGGCTTTGCCTATGCAAACACTGACCCTGAGATAAAGAAGGATGAGGACAGGCGCCTTGTTGACATAATATTTAAGGTAGATACAGGGGCAAAGGTGCATTTTTCCCGTGTAGAGATAGAGGGGAACACAAGGACAAGGGACAAGGTTATAAGGAGGGAGCTGAGGATAAAGGAGTTAGGGGCGTTTAGCGCATCAGCGCTTAGAAAGAGCAAGCAGAGGCTTGGAAGGCTTGGATACTTTGAGGACATAACCCTTATACCTGAGAGAGATGTGCTTGAAGACAGGATGAACCTCAGGGTAAAGGTCAAAGAGCGTCCTACAGGGACATTCAGCATCGGGGCAGGGTATAGCTCTGTTGATAAGCTCATTGTAATGGGTGAGATAAGCCAGAGAAATTTTCTTGGCAAGGGACAGACATTGAGCTTCAGGGGACTTCTTGGCTCTACTACAAACCGCTATTCCCTCTCTTTCGTTGAGCCTTATTTAATGGATACAAGGCTGTCTTTTGGCGTTGACTTGTATAACTGGGAGAGGGAATATGACGATTATACAAAAGACAGTACAGGCGGGGCGTTAAAGTTTGGCTACCCATTGACAGATGATTTGAGTTTTTACTGGGGGCTCAGGATAGATAATACCGTGCTTTCTGACCTATCTATCTATGCATCTCACATCATAAGAGAGTCTTTATCCATTCATGCCACAAGGGCAGTAAACATTGGCCTGAGATATGATACGAGAGATGACTATTATCTCCCGACAACGGGCTGGAACAATGGCATCAGCACTGAATATGCAGGGGGCATACTTGGGGGCGACAGCGCCTATATAAAAGTTGAGGGCACGGTAAGCTATTACCACAGGATATGGAGGGCCCTTATAGGCCATATCAGGACAGGCGCAGGATATGTTACAGAGGGCACAGGCGGCAGACTACCCGTTTATGAACGCTTTTTCCTTGGCGGCATAGACACAATAAGGGGCTACAAATACGGGCGAGTAAGCCCTATTGACCCTGATACAGATGAGAGAATAGGCGGTGAGGTCATGGCGTTTATGCAGTCAGAAGGCATATTTCCGCTTGTAAGGGACATGGGGCTTCATGGGGTAGTGTTTTTTGATACTGGCAATGTATGGGAAGAGTTTTCATCAGCTGATTTTTCTGACGTAAGATATTCTGTAGGCCTTGGGATAAGATGGCTGTCTCCAATGGGTCCACTGAGAATAGAATGGGGACATAACCTTAATACAAAAAAAGGTGAAGAAAAAAGTAATTGGGAATTCAGGATGGGAGGCTCATTCTAAGTATGAATATAGATAAGACTGTAACTATGACCATTGAAAAGATAAAGGAGCTTACAGGAGGAAGGCTTATAATGCCAGAAGATAGACAGGCAAAGAAGTCTTCCTCTCCAGCCTCTGTCTCTGTTTCAGCCATAAATGCCATCGCGCCACTGGAGACGGCAAAAGAGGGGGAGATAACCTTTGCGGTGTCTATTAAACTGAAGGAAATGGTAGATAAGACAATGGCTTCTGCCATAATACTCCCTGAAAAATGGCCTTATGAGATTAAGATACCTGCAGTCTTGGTCGCTGATCCATATCTTGCCTTTGCAAAGATTGCGTCATGGTTTTATAAGAAGCGAATTTATAAGAAAAAGATGGGCATAATGCCGGGGGCGGTGATAGGTTCAGACTGTAAGATATCAAAAACTGCCTTTATTGGAGACAATGCAGTTATTGGGGATAGGGTAATTATAGGCGATAAGGTCATAATACACCCCAATACAGTAGTTATGGATGGATGCAGTATTGATAAAGGCGCTATTATATATCCAAATGTTACGCTTTATCCCAATACGGTTATAGGAAAAGACTGCATAATTCACGCTGGCGCCGTGATCGGGAGTGACGGCTTTGGCTATGCCTACTGTCCAGAGGATGGATTTATAAAGATACCGCAGACAGGGAGAGTGATTATTGAGGACAATTGCGAGATCGGGGCAAATACTACGATAGATAGGGCGACCTTTGATGAGACTGTTATAAAGACAGGGACAAAGATGGACAATCTTGTGCAGATCGCCCATAATTGCAAGGTAGGGGCGCACTCTGTAATAGTGGCGCAGGTAGGGATTGCAGGGAGCACAAAGATAGGAGATGGCTGTATGATTGGGGGGCAGGCCGGGATTGTAGGGCACCTGTCTATTGGCAACAGGGTAAAGATTGGCGCTCAGGCAGGGGTTGCTCAGGATATAGAGGATAATGCCATTGTCTCAGGAAGCCCTGCTATACCGCACAGACTATGGCTTAGGACATCCGCCCTTATTAAGCGGCTTCCAGAGATGTTTAAAGATATTGAGAAGATAAAAAGGCTCTTAAAGATGGAGGATTAACTTATGGATATAAAAGAGATTTTTGAACTATTGCCCCATAGGTTTCCCTTTCTTTTGGTTGATAGGATAAAGGAATTTTCAAAGGGAGAATATATAGTGTGCATAAAGAACTGCACAATAAACGAGCCGTTTTTTCAAGGACATTTTCCCAATGAGCCAATAATGCCGGGGGTATTAATTTTAGAGGCAATGGCGCAGGCAGGGATATTGTTTGCTAAAAAGACGGACCCTGCATTAAAGGATGCATTGATGGTCTTTGCAGGGATAGACAGGGTAAAGTTTAGACGTCCGGTATGTCCGGGGGACCAGCTTGAATTAAGGCTTTCCCTTATAAAACAAAAGGCCCTTATATGGAAAATGAAGGGGGAGGCAATAGTGGATGGCAATATTGTGACAGAGGCAGAGCTTATGGCAGCGATACAAAAAGACAGGTCTTGACATATTTCTGATTGTCCAAAATCATGCTGTTTAGGGACGGGGCAAGGGCGGGCCTGCCTTGAGGAGCGGGCTAATGCTTTTTATATGGCATGGTTGGGTGATTTATGATTATCTTTTCTCTTTAGTGTAATCGCCTACCCAAAAAACAAGGGCATTTCAACAAGCCATAACTCAGTTGTCAAGACCTCAAGGCAACCCCTTATCTGCCCTGAACCATGCCATATCAGGACAGTATGTGAAGATGCTGAAAAGAACTCACATTTGCGTCCCTTATGCCTCAAATCTTGGGCAAACTCGCCAATTGCAGGATTTAGGATAATGCCTCTGGGTCCGGGGCAATAAGGCGATTTTCCATAATAATTAAAATCTGGTACTTGATACCGAAATATAAATTTAATAGGGGGTTTAACAATGTCTAATATACAGCCAGAGGGGGAGAGGATAAGAAGGGCAGTTAGATGGATAGGGGAGACGATAAAGGAGAGAGGGGAAGTAGGGACAACCGCATCATCTCTTAGAAAAAGTATTATAGAAGAGGCAGAGAGGCTTTTTGACCTTACCCCCCTTGAGTGTGAATTCTTGGAAAAGAGGCTTTCAGAAGGCTCTTTTCAGGATGAATGAGATTAATTATTAAATGTTAATGGATGACACAGTTGGGGTTTGCAGCATAAGGAGTAAGATGTCCAAAGAGGCTGAAAAGAGCCCAGGGCGGTGTCTGTTCATGAAAACTTGAAATATTTAGGCTGTTATAATTGAAAGGAGGTGAAGAAGGATGCTTAATAGTCAGACGATGGAGAAATTAAGGCAGCTCTTTACGGTATAGAACTGCAGGGAGAAAGTATGAGGAAAAAGAATTCTCCCAAGTGATAAAATAGTGTTAGGAACAAATGAATTGTTTTCTATATCAACTTTTTTTATGTATTTGCCCTCAGCCTCTCAATCCTGTTAAGGGCGTTGAGATATGCCTTTACGCTTGCGGTGATAATATCAGGGTCAGTGCCCTGTCCTGTTACCATAAGCTCATCTTCCTCAAGCCTTACAGTAACATCTCCAAGGGCGTCAGTGCCCCCTGTTATAGAGCTTACCTGAAACCTCAAGAGCCTGCTCTTTGTCTGCGTGAGTTTTTGCACTGCCCTAAATGCGGCGTCAATCGGCCCTGCCCCCATCTGAGAGGTCGCCGCTTCTTTGCCGTCTATCTTAATGGCCACTGTCGCGGTCGGCCTTATGCCGCTGCCCCCTGCTACATGAAGATATGAAAGAGAGAACTTATCAGGGATGCGCCATATCTCCTCTGCAACTATTGCAGCAAGGTCTTCTGGAAAAACCTCCTTTTTCTTGTCGCAAAGCGCCTTAAATTTCTCAAATACCTTTGCAATCTCCTCATCATTGAGCCTGTAGCCTAATTCCTCAAGTTTTGCCTTTATTGCGTGT
>JALWQB010000124.1 GCA_026994795.1 Deltaproteobacteria bacterium | reverse complement strand
TGCCTTTCATAGACGCCCTTTAAATTGAGTGATGGGAAGAAATTAAGCCTTGCCCCTTCTTGCTTAATACGGGCTATGTTAATAAGCCTTTCTGCAATCAACAACTCAGGCCTGTTGTCCATTGCCGCGCTGAGCCAGTATTGAATATCCCTGTTTTGCCCTGTATCAAGCTGTGCATTAAGGACACTATGAGATAGCCTCCACCTTGCATCCTGCGGCGCAGCAATTACCTTGTTAAGAGATGCCCATGAAGAGCCTTCTTCAGCCATAGCAGAAGAGAGCTCTTCTTTAAGCCTCATAAGCCTTGCCTCTGCCGTAAGGACATCTGACTTTAGGGCAGCGCCGTTTCTATAGCGTGAGCGTGCAAGCTCAACCCCTGCCCTTGCTGTCTCTATGGCCTTTTTTATGATCGCCACCCTGTCTTGCCTTAATAAAAGACTGAGATACGCCTCTTCTGCCTTAAACGCCATGCCGTTTTCCACTGCCCGCCTCTTTAAAAGGGCTATCTCCTGCCACTTTTGTGCGATACGCCTTTCTGTAATCTCTCTGCCTCCATTAAATACGGGCTGTGTCAGGATTATCTGCGTTGACCAGTCTGTCCTGAATGCTGGGTCGTTAAGGTGAGATATCTTAAAATCAGACTGCGAAAAAAGCTCTTGATTGAGCTTTTCCATAAAGACCATTACAGGGTTGTCCGTCCTCATATAGGACTCTACAAGGTCTATCCTTGGATAAATAGCGCCCTTTGCCTGAATAAGCCTTGCATTTGAAGCACTTATCTCCTCTATTGCTGCAAGCATCTCAGGATTATTCTCTATGGCCATAGAAATTGCCTTTTTAAGGGGAAGAAAAGAGGCATCTTTTAAAGAAGATGCCATTGCCACAGGCACATAGCCCAGAGAAAACATTAAAGCTATCCCAATAAGACAATACGATACAACCCTTCTTACTATTCTTCTGTCCTGTCCCCTTTTCATATCAAATGCACCATATTTTAAGATTCCAGTAAGGCTACCTAACCCCATCCAGTATAAACATCATCTCATATACGCCTATATAGGTCAAGTTTTATATACATTGTGGAATATCTGAAAATATGCGCCTTTTCCTCTATGGGGTAAATGTTGGCTGAAGCCTTGTTTTTCTCTTAAAAGCTTTAAGAATTGAGAATTCTTATAGGATATTATATTAGGGAGCTTGCCGCTTTGCCTCTGCTATGACATTCTGCACAGCTTTAGTCAGCGTCTTAATGCCCAATGTTGCATAAGCTTGACTGACAAATAATATATGGTTTGTGGCTTGATGTATCAAAAATTATAAGATGGAACCTCCATATAACATACAAGGTTATATTTAAAAATATCCTAATTCCTGTCTCTTACCCCAAATTCCATCTTAAAGCTCATGCCCATCTCTTCTGAGACAAGATATATTTCAATAGTGCCGACCTCTGTAATGACGGTCTTGAGCCTTACCGGGATAAGGGTGCCTTCAGTAAGGTCTGGGGCCTCCATAACTGTCTCAATGCTTGATATATGATCTATTGAGCCTATTGAGGCATTTTCAACAATATCTCCCGGCATGTCTTCATCCCTTGCAGTTGAGGCCATAAAGGGGAAGCTCACCAACTTTCCAACAAGGAGACCAAATCGCCTGTCTTCTATTGAAAATGTCTCTCCTTCTTCAGCGCCCTTTGGCGCAATGCAAAGAGCCATAAGACGGGGTTGAAGGCCGGGGATAGCAGGCCCCCCCTTTTCAAGCCCAATATAATAAGACCTGCTCAATCCGCCCTTTATACGGCACAGCTCCCCTGTCTTTGCATATAAAAAAGCAACCCCGCCATTTGCCACGCTTGTATCAAGGTCATTCAACTTGAGCTCCCTTAAAGGCTCTCCCCTCTTTTCCCTTACCCAGCCATTTACTATATCAAAAAGGCGTCTTGAAACAGGCCCTGCCTTTAGCACCCCTCCATTAAAGAGTATGTGCGTTGGAGTAACTGTCTCATTAACAGTTAAAAAATGAGATAAATGCCTTGTTATGGCAGAATCTCGCTCATAAGGGAGAGAAAATTCTGTAAGCCCTGATAGCGTGTCATCTGCTGGCGTATCGCCAAGGCTACACTCAGGGAAAAAGCCTTCAAGAGCGATCTTGTGAACTGCATCCCTTTTAAGGACGCATGGGATTGAACTGCTGACAAGCCCTGCGCCTCTTCCTAATGGGATTGTAAAGCTTACATCATCCCGACCCATGTCTTCAAAGATTGTCTCTTTGGCCATCCTCACATTCTGACAAATAAGGTTATATTGTTTTTGACCAATTTTTTTATATTTTTCTTCCATCTGAGACAGGATAAACTCAGTGAGGGCAATATCCATATTGTCTCCGCCAAGCAAAAGATGAGGGCCGACTGCAATGCGTTCAAGCCCTAATGCGCCCTCTTTGGTGAGGATTGCCCTTATTAGCGTAAAATCAGTAGTCCCGCCGCCAATATCCACTACCAGCACAATATCGCCGGGGGCTATAATATCCTGCCATTCATCCCTGTGTTCAAATAGCCATGCGTAAAATGCGGCCTGCGGCTCTTCAAGGAGGGTAACATTATCAAGCCCTGCTGAACGGGCAGCCTGAACAGTAAGATCGCGGGCAACGGCATCAAAGGAGGCGGGGATAGTAATTATAAGGTTACTGTCCTGAATCTCTCCAGTGTCTTTTCCCATCTCAAGGTTCCATGCTGCCTTTAAGTGCCTTAAAAGGCTTGCTGAGGCAACTACAGGAGAGAGCCTCTGGCAATCCTGGGGGGCATCAATTGGCAAAATGGGCATTGTCCTGTCTATGGAGGCCACGCTAAGCCAGCTCTTTGCAGATGATATAAGACGCCCCTTTACCTCTGTGCCCCTTTTCCTTGCATATTCCCCGATTACCCTCTCTCCAAATGGGTCCCACGGCATCTTTAAATCCCCTGTCCGCCGCTCCTCATCAGTTGCAAGATATATAAAAGATGGAAGAGAGTCCCTCTTCCCCACCTCTCTTGGGGCAATAAGCTGAGGCACGTCAAATATCTCTATTCCCCTGCTGTCATCCTGCCCAAAAGAAAGGACACAGTTAGTTGTCCCAAGGTCTATTGCAATATATGGCATATCTGCTTTTCAATGCCTCCCTTACTTAGGGCTACACATTTTTGATCCACAATGAAAGGGCCTCTTTTTCGCTCTCCCACTCCTGCTCATTTGTCCTTATAGATATAAACATGAAAAATAATTCATAAAATATCTTTGTAAACTCTTTTATAAGAGAAAAGGAATAAAGAAGTCTCCCCTTTTCCCCTTCGCCATAACCAGCATCTTCCGATAAGATATGGCTGCCGTCTTGCGCCTGCCTGCCCTTGACAATCTTTAAAGAGCTAATATCAAATGTATCAGCGCTAATAGTGGCCTGCCATACAATATCCCCTGTATTTAGCTCTATCCTTGCCTTTAACACCTTTTTCCCCATGCTCAATGCAACCCTTGCCTCTTTCATGGAGGCCATAAGCCCTGAGCATGCGATAAGCTCTCTTGCCTCTTTTGTCCCGCTCTCAAGGACGAGACGCCTTAAAAAATGCAAGCCAATTGACCTTCCATCTTTTAAGGTAAAGACCCCGCCATTTATGCTGGACTTCCACCAGAGCCACGTGAGAAACTCCTTGCCTATAAACGCCCCTTCAGTAATAAGCTCAGTTATCGCCTCTTTTGCCTCATCAACCTCATCTTTGAAAGGTATATCTGTTATCATGCAAATACCTCTGGAGAAATATTTTTTAACGCTTCACTGCCTGTCTCAGACTTAGCCAGCGTATAAGGTATAAGGGGTTCAGGATATATGGAAAAAGACCGCTTAAAAAGCCCTTGAAATTCCCCTATTACCCTTGAAGATGTTGAAAAAAGATATATAATTCCATCAATTATATCCCATATCATATCATAGGTAGATGGGACGGGCATTGCCTTTTGAGCAAGTGAAAATTCAACCTGCTCCCTTATCCTCTTTTTCACTGCCCTAGGCACCTTCTTTATCCCCTTTTCAGTCATATATGCCTCTTGTTCAATTGCGCAGTGTTTTTTTATTATGCTCTTGGCTACCTTTCGCTCCTCAATCCTGAGGCATAGCGCAATGACCTCCTCTCCATTTAAAAAAATGTCTTCTCTTGCAAGGGGCCTTGAAAACGGCTCAAATATATTTGCCCAACCTAACTGACGGGAAATGCCTTCAACTTCATCAGTAAAGGCATATTCCAATATACACTCCATTGCCCATGAGATGAGCTCCCCATTTAAAACAGTTGGCGCTGCCCTGAAGCAGGCATAGCTTACAGACGATGATATTATCCCCATTTTAGCTATATACCCCTTAATTTTTTATTATTTGGTCAAAACCACCGCATTTGGCGGTGGTGGGGTATGGGGGTGAACGCCCCACACCTTAATAGCGCTTTATAGATAATGATTTTAGCTAACTTACTAAAGTTTCCCACTTGTTATTAGCAATTGGGTTATAATATTTTTTCTATAAAACTACTTTCCAAGGCAAAACCGAGAAAAGATGCTGTTTAAAAGGTCGCTATCAAGCTCTCTTCCAAGGATAATATCCAGTTGTCTAATGGCGTCTTTTATATCCATTGCCGCAAGCTCTAAGGGCTGTCCTGAGGACAAAAGCCCCTTTGCGCTATTTGTAAGGGACATTACCTTATCAAGCGCCTCTTTTTGCCTTAAAGTTGGTATAAGGCCATATTCAGGCTGATAAACCGTCTCACACCCCAAAGGCGTCTCAATATCCCTGTTTAGCAATAGCCCTGATATGGCCTTTTTGAGGGCATCAATAGTATCTTTCTTAAAGACGGATGTCAAAACCATATCTTTTATAGAGACTCCATCTTTAGAGCCTTTAATCAAAGATGAATATAGTCTCTTTACGGTTTCATCAGTCTTATAAGCCTTATCAACCTTACCATACTTACTATTAGCAGTATCGCACTTACCAGAAATTTTTCCTTCTAAAAGGTCAATCTTATTTAAAACGGCAATGACTGGCTTTTTAGGCGGTATTGATTGTAAAATACCGATATCTTCCTCCCCTATGCCCTGACTTGCATCTATTACAAAGAGGACAAGGGATGCCCCTTTCATTGCCTCAATGCAAAGCCGTA
>JALWQB010000123.1 GCA_026994795.1 Deltaproteobacteria bacterium | reverse complement strand
CCTTCTTACTGGCATGGCTATCTTTGGAGGGCTTATCTCTCCTGAAATACCGCAAAAACTAATACAAAGGAGGAGAGACATTATGATACAGTCAGCTGCTTATGACATAATAAAACAAGAAGGGATAGTTATAGGTAGAAAAGAAGGTAGAGAAGAGGGCATGATTATAGAGGCCCAGGAGATGGTCATAGAGGCATTGGATGAGCGTTTTGGCATTATAGCGCCTATTGTCATTGAGCAGATAAAGTCCATTACTGTTAGGGACATCCTAAAAAAGCTCCTTAAATGCGCTATAAGGGCGAAAGACATAGAAGAGTTTAAAGAATACTTAAAGACTGCTATGTCATAGGAAAAACTTTAATGTATTTTTCTTATAAAGATTATATTAGACGTCTTTAATAATAAACATCCTGGAAACTTAAAATTAAGGGAGCCTAATAATGACTAATGATATCACATGTCCAATATGTTCTAAAGATACAATTGGCTTATCGCCCATTTTGAACATCTCTGAAACAAGTAAACTTGACTGGGAAAACGACAGCACTATGAAATTACTTGGCTGGAAAGAGACTAAAACTCAACTAAGATTTTGTCCAAAATGCTTCCATAGTATTATATTTCCAAAATTTGACGCGGCTCAACTTTATGGAACAAGAGGATATGAGATGAGAAAGAAATTTTATGAGTCATATTTTCCTGATAAATCATATGTAGAAAAGGGGGAAAAATTAAATTTTTCTCAAGATATTGCAAAAATGAGCCAAGACTTTTTGCGTTTTCATCAAACCACAGCTTTTATAGCAAAGTTTATCAAAACGACATTCGCAGATATTAAAGAGATTAATATCCTTGATTGGGGGGGGAGATGGATATATAAGTTCTATATACTCTATCATTCTTAATGTAATCACTGGATTACCAGTTAATAATTTTATTTATGATTATACCGACTGGGAAGACTCTAAAACAAACAAAGTTGGGATTGAAAATCTAAAGAATATGAATAAGTTTCATATTATTATATTTTCCCATGTGCTTGAACACACTCATGACCCTGTTGGCACGCTCAAATCAGCATTACCTTTTTTAGAAGATAAGGGATTGGTAATTTGCGAAGTTCCTGATGAGAGATACCATATTATTAGGGGATTACTAAGAATAAAATTTAGATTAAGATGCCATGTTGCTCATTTTTCTAAACGAAGTCTATACAGAGCACTTGAATACTCGGGATTAAATAATATTCATACAACTTATCAAAATAATTCTTCTTATAGAGGTAATAAGATGGGTTCTATTGTAGGAATTGCTCAGAAGGGAGAAAGTTCTTTAAAGACAAAGTTAACATCAACGAGGATACAAGAAGCTTTTTCCTTAGTTATATTCACAGCAAAGAAAGTATTGTCAAAAACTTTTTCACATTTTAAAAATCAAATTATATCACTCTAACTAAGGAAAATAATTTTAAGATATAACCATTAAAGGTAGCAGATTACTCTTGATATTATAAAAGGAGAACCTAAACAAACAGTTATTATGATACAGTCAGCCGCTTATGACATAATAAAACATGAAGGAATAATGATAGGAAGAGAAGAGGGTATGATTATAGGCACCCAGGAGATGGTCATAGAGGCATTGGAGGAGCGTTTTGGCGTTATAGCGCCTATTGTCATTAAACAGATAAAGTCCATTACTATTAGAGACCTCCTCAAAAAGCTTCTTAAATGCGCTATAAAGGCGAAAGACATAGAAGAGTTTAAAGAATACTTAAAGACTGCTATGTCATAAGAAAGAGTGTTCAATTATTTGAACTAAGAGCATTGCCTTTATAACCTTCATACTTATTATATTTTATAATATGTATAATCTATAATATTTAGAGCTTGTTAAGCATAATTTATCTATGAAAAACTATAAGATACCTAAAGAAAAACGGAAAATTATATTCTCTGCCCTTTACTGGATAATCGGGCTTGGGGTAATATTTATTCTGCCTCAGTTTCTGCTCAATCTTCAGACAAAAGAGATACCCTATGCCCAGTTTAAGAGACTGGTGGAAGAAAGGCGCATCCTATATGCCCTTATCAGTAAAGAGGAGATAAAGGGGCTTTTGTATAACGGCCCAAGAGAGGGGCTTGAGGCGCTTCACGAGACCCTCTCTTCTATGGAGGGCGGTGGGGATGAAAGCTCCCTTGAGGTTATGGTAAAAAAGATCAAAGGGGCTATTAGCGCAAATGCCGATGTTACAATCTTCAGGACAATCAGGATAGACGACCCTAAGCTTATAGAGCTTCTGGACAGGGCAAAGATAGACTATTCTGGCGCTCAAGAGAGCTTTATGAGCCAGTTTTTCTGGAGCACCTTTGTGCCGATATTGTTCTGGGTAGGTCTCTGGTTCCTGCTTATAAGGGCAATGGGGCGTCCTGGCGCAGGGCTCCTTTCCATTGGCCGTTCAAAGGCAAAGATAGCAATGGAAGAGGATACTGGCGTCAAGTTTGACGATGTTGCAGGTTGTGAGGAGGCGAAGGAGGAGCTAAAGGAGGTTGTCGCCTTTCTCAAGGATCCTGAGAGGTTCAGAAAACTCGGGGCGCAGATACCAAAGGGGGTGCTTCTCTTTGGGCCCCCCGGCACAGGCAAGACCCTCCTTGCAAGGGCGCTTGCTGGTGAGGCAGGAGTGCCGTTTTACAGCATATCAGGCTCAGAATTTGTGGAGATGTTTGTAGGCGTAGGGGCAGCAAGGGTAAGAGACCTCTTTAATCAGGCAAAACAAAATGCCCCTTGCATAATCTTTATAGACGAGATAGACGCAATAGGAAAGTTCCGTTCAGGCGCATTCTCAATGGGAGGCCATGAAGAACGAGAGCAGACCCTCAACCAGTTGCTTGTTGAGATGGATGGCTTTGAGCCAAACATTGAGGTAATCTTGCTTGCAGCCACAAACAGGCCCGAGGTGCTTGACCCTGCACTTATGAGGCCAGGAAGGTTTGATAGGCAAGTAATCCTTGACGCCCCTGACGTAAACGGCAGAGAGGCGATATTAAAGGTGCATTCAAAGGGAAAGCCTCTTCATGATGATGTTGACCTCCATAAAATCGCCCTGAGAACCCCTGGCTTTTCTGGCGCTGACCTTGCCAACCTTATGAACGAGGCAGCGCTTCTTGCTGCAAGGCTCAACTGCCAGTCAATCCGTCAGGAACACCTTGAGGAGGCAGTGGAAAAGGTGCTTACTGGCCCTGAGAGAAAGTCAAGAAGGCTCAGGGAAAATGAGAGAAAGCGCGTGGCATATCACGAGGCAGGCCATGCGATTGTTGCGTATTTCTGCCCAACTGCCCCAACTGTTGCAAAGATATCCATCATCCCAAGGGGAAAGGCTGCCCTTGGCTACACGCTGCAACTGCCAGAAGAGGAGCAGTTCCTCCTCACCAAGAGCGAGTTAAAGGACAAGATATGCGTAAGCCTTGGTGGGCGGATTGCTGAAGAAGAGGTATTTGGAGAGCCAAGCTCAGGGGCGCAAAACGACCTTGAGGTCGCTACCGAAATAGCAAGGAGCATGGTCATGCGCTTTGGCATGACTGATGAGATAGGGCCAGTGGCGCTTTCAAAGGAGACCTCACCATTCTTAAATGTCCCCGTGTTTGACGAGCCGCATACAAACATAAGCCCTGAGCTCATGGCATTGGTTGACAAGGCAGTAAAGGAGATAATTGAGGAGGAAAAGGCAAGGGCTACCAGCATTATCAGGGACAATATAGATAAGCTAAAAGATGTGGCAGAAAAGCTCCTTGTTCAAGAAGTGATGTCAGAGGATGAATTTAAGGAGATTGTAGGCTTAAAGGAAGAATAATCTCCCTTTTTAATGTCTCTTCCAGTAAAAATCCCTTTTCTGTCTCCTGAAAGATAGCATCCTGAACACAGTATAGCTCCTCTGCAGTCAAGCCCGTTTCAATTCGCTTACAAATATAATTTACGCATATCGTGTGCCTTGCCCTTATAAGGCACCCCCTCTCTCCCAAGAAAAAACACCCCTCTTTGTCAGTGCGCTCTCTTGGTATATCCCCGCTTATAAGAAGGTTTATAAGTATAAGAGAGACATCAAACCTATCCTCAATGCCCCTTCCACAACAACTGCCCCCATCGCTTATAGCGCATTCAGTGCATATAGCAACAACCCCTGTATCACGCATAACCGCCCATGTATTATCAACCGCCCCTTCATAATCCCTTAATATATTTCGCAATCTTTGACTTATAACAATCCGCTCTGTCCTTGTTGCCTCATATAAAAGAAGGGCATTATCTATCTTTTTATATAGAGGGTAATCAACGCCAATTAAAGCCTTTATGCTGTCTTTATTAATGTCTTCGTCTATCCTTTTTTTAATCATCTCTATCGGTTTTTTCTTCAGTTTTATACTATTATCCTATTTTATTACCTCTATATCCTCTATTCTTGCGTCAAATATTTTAATAGCCTCTCTTACAAGAGGATGGTTTTTAAGCCCTTCCTTTTTATGAGCCAAGGAATTATGCGCCTTTTCAGCCCTTCTTTCTCCAGAGGCCCTTGAGGCTTCAGCGCTAACACTGTCCTTATCTGCCTTATCTTCTCCGCTTATCCCATTATCAGCATCTTCTATAACAAATAAAACAGGGCGCTTAAAAAACTCCCCTGCATAGCCCTCAATCTCACCCCTTAACTTTCTATCAGAAAGCCTGATCTTCTGAAAATTACCCTTACACCTTACCTTAACTACAATATCAGGAGTATCTTTAGAAGCATTTTTAGAAGCATCTTTACTATTATTGGCTGTAATCTCAATAGAAGACGCCTTTTTAAGCAGCCCCCATATTGGGACAGATCTATCCCTTAAAAAATCCATAAATTGAGAGGCTTCCATGCCTTCAAGCATATCTCCATCCGCACTTGCAGTCTCCCCCTGCCCTTTAACATCCTCTATCTCTATCTCTTGCCCCTTCCCTTGCTCATCTTCTAATTGCCGTCCTTTTTCTTGCTCGTTTTCAAGGCCCTTCCCTCTGCCAGCGCCTTTTTCCCTTTCTCCATCCTTATTTTTATCTTTATCTCTTAGCCCGTCTCCACTTTCATAAATAGCCTCAGGTAAACGCTCTATGACCTCAGATATGCTAACAGCCTTATTTAAATGTATGAGCCTCAATATGACAGACTCAACAGCTATCCTTGGGAATTGAGTATATCTCATTGCATCAAGGGAACGGGATAGGATTGA
>JALWQB010000122.1 GCA_026994795.1 Deltaproteobacteria bacterium | reverse complement strand
ATCCCTCTATGTCCGTAGTCTTTTCTCCGCGCTTGCTCTTTATCATATCAACCCCCTGCCTTACCCTTGCCTTACTGCTGGCATAGGCAAGGGCAGTCTGTTCAGTGATGAAATTTTGCTCAAAGAGCCTCAAGATATGCTGGTCAAATGTCTGCATGTCATAGGCAGAGCCCTTTTCAAGGGTGTCATAAAATGTCTTATCCTCGCTCTCGCCATGCATTATAAGCGTTTTTATCTGAAGGTTGGTATGCAGTATCTCATAGGCTGCTGCCCTTCCCCCACCAATCTTGGGGAGAAGCCTCTGGGCCACAATCCATCTTATAGTATCCGCAAGCCTTGAGCGTATCTGCCTTTCTTCCTCTATCGAAAACATGCCCAAAATACGATTTATCGCCTGCCCCGCATTAACAGTATGCAGGGTGCTGAATACAAGGTGGCCTGTATCCGCCGCGTTCAATGCTATCTCCATAGTCTCCTTATCCCTTATCTCGCCTACAAGTATAACATGGGGGGCCTGTCTCAATGCCGCCCTTAACCCGCTTGCGAACTGGTCAAAGTCAAGCCCGAGCTCACGCTGATTAAATGTCGCCTTTTTATGAGGATGAACGAATTCTATTGGGTCCTCAAGGGTTACTACATGAAGGGGGGCGCTATTGTTTACTACGTCTAAGATTGCGGCAAGGCTTGTGCTTTTACCGCTGCCTGTTGCGCCCACAAACAGCACTATGCCGTTCTTTTCCTGAGCCATCTTGTAAAAGCACTCTGGCATCTTCATCTCTTTTATTGTAGGTATCTTGCTTGAAAGCTGCCTCATCACAATGCTGTAAGCGCCGCGCTGAGAAAATATATTTACCCTGAAGCGCGGGCCTGATGGCTGCTGATACGAAAGGTCGCATGACCCGTGGGCGATAAGGTCTGATATAAGCCTCCTGTTGCCTTCTATAAGGCATAAGGCGAATTGCTCTGTCTGAACAGGGGTCAATGCCTCTGTAGAAAGGGCAAAGTGAACAGGCTTTAACACGCCATCTGAACATACCTGAACGGGACGCCCAACCGTAAGGTTTAAATCAGAAAATTTTGGATATTCATTAAGGGCTGTCTGAATAAGCGTTGCGATGTCGCTCTTTCTCAATTTTTCACCTCTAAATCAATAAGAGTTAATCTATAACCCCGGATGTTATAGTATGTTGTTTTGTATTTTATATGTTATTGCAAAAAATGGTAGTGTTTTTTAATGTAAAAAATGTAAAATATGACATTATAATTGACCCAGAAAATTGGACAGCGGAGCAAAGATTTTGTCTTGACATTGAGGGCAGCCTCAGGATGGCAGGGGGACATGCAATATGCAAGTTATTGGATGTTGAGAGCTTTAATAAATATGATCTATATTAGGCAATATGGACATTGATTTTAGGGAGAAGCCTTAATGAGGGATAAAGGATAATTATGTCTGATATAATAGAAAAAATTACCTGTGCCTACTCTATCGCCCCAAGGGTGCGGGAGTATTTAAGCGATAAGCTAAAGAGGCCGTCAATAATGACAAGGCTTGAACAGCTTAAAAGAGAGGCAGAGGCGTCAAGGGAACTTATGAAAACGCTTGGCGTAACCGATATATGTGCTGATTGCGCGAGGACGACTGATGGCTCAGGGTGCTGCTCAAAGGCTATTGAAAACTGGTATGATATACCCACTATAATTTTGAATATATTTCTCAATGTTGATATCCCTAATGGAAATTTTAAAAGGTTTTCTAAAAGAAATACTTGTATATTCTTAACGGATACAGGTTGCTCTCTCCTTATAAGATATGACTTTTGCGTCAACTATCTATGTGATAAAATAACTTTTTCACTTCTCAACAAGGAAATTAAAAGGCTTAAAAGGCAATATGGACGAGAATTATATATTGCTTGGGAGTTAGAGCAGGAGATATGGAGATATTTAAATACGCATTTATGGAAAGGGCATTTATTGCAGGGGCATTCCTTGCAATAAGCGCAGGGCTTATCGGTGTAATAATGGTGCTGAGGCGCGAGTCAATGATAGGGCACGGCCTCTCTCATGCAACATTCGGCGGCGTGGCGCTTGGCCTGTTGCTAAGCCAGCCCCCTGTGGCCTTTGCCCTGTTAGTGGCAATGATTGGGGCATTAGTAATGATAAGCCTTGAAGAAGGCTCAGGTCTTGGAGGAGATACCGGCATTGGCATAATAAGCAGCCTTGGCATGGCTATTGGCATTGTAATCGCCACGATGGCAGGAGATTTTAATGCCAATCTTCTTAGTTATCTGTTTGGCAGTATTCTTACGATACAGAAATCAGAGGTATATATCGCTATTGGCCTTTCTATAGGGACAATAGCTACATTTTCTTATTTTTATCGCGAGCTTATATACATTACCCTTGATAAGGAATGCGCCAAGGTATCAGGGATAAATGTAAAGGCGTTTGATATTATGCTTTCTATGTTCACTGCCATTACTGTTGTGGTTGGCATGAGAATAGTAGGGCTGCTCCTTATAACTGCCCTTATGGTTATACCTGCGGCAAGCGGGCTTATTATATCAAACAGCATAAGGTCATCAATGCTTACATCCTGCGCATTGGGTGTTTTAAGCGTAATATTAGGTCTTATTATATCTTTTTATCTCAATTGGCCTGCCTCTGGAGCAATTGTCATTATCCAGGGGCTTGTTCTTGGGGCAGCCTTAATTTTGACAGGCTCCTAAAAAGCCGTTAAATAGCTGTCAGATCATGTCCATACAGAAATATAGATTGATGAAAAATTGATAATAATTTATAATTATTCAGCCTATTTTAGTTTCGCCGACTTGCTAAAAAGGCGCAAACGTGTAATATTAACGCCATGACCAAATTTGCGATGCCTATCACCTGTAGCGGTTGGCGTTTGTTGCAGGGCAATATGATGATATGAATATGCAAAAGATAATAATGGACAAAAGGGGCATTGAGAGGGCCGTTGTGAGAATGGCGCACCAGATACTGGAAGGGAATAACGGCGCAGATGACCTTGTATTCATAGGCATACACACAGGGGGAGTGCCCCTTGCCAGAAGGCTTGCCATGCAGGTAAGGCATATTGAGGCCAAGGATGTCCCGATCGGCTCTCTTGATATAACCCTCTACAGAGACGACTGGACAAGACTTGGCCATATACCAACGGTAAAGAGGACAGATATCCCCTTTTCCACTGATGAAAAGGGCGTTGTGCTAATAGATGATGTCCTGTTTACAGGGAGGACAGTGCGCGCAGCCCTTGACGCCATATCTGACTTTGGAAGGCCAAGGCGCATACAGCTTGCCGTGCTTATAGACAGGGGGCTAAGAGAGCTTCCCATACAGCCCGACTTTGTAGGGCTCAGGCTTGACTCCTCCTATGATGAACATATTGATGTGCTGCTAAAAGAGACTGCAGGAAGAGATGAGGTAATCCTCAAACGCAAGGCTCTTTAAGGAGCAGGATTTGACGGCTTGAGCCTTAGACAAAGGCTGATTCCACCTTTTGGCAAAAGCTCAATCCATCTAAACGCCATAAAGGATATGCCCTGAAGGGTCTTTTCATAGCCCTCTTCTGACTGACTTACGGTTTCTACAGGAAAACCCCATATTATCATAGGGTTATCAAAAGAAATAATTAATTTATTCCCATTACCCTCATCTATTGAAAGAGAGGCCGCATTGAGCGCATCCCATAACTCATTGTGATTAACAGGCTTATCTTCTATAAAAACGCCGCCGTCGCCTGTCTTTAAAAACTGGGGGTACAGGTTCCATTCAACCCCGAAATTACACCTTATTGTATGAGACGATAAATTTTTTATATAATATTTTGCCTGAAGCCCGCCATCGGCAAAAAATGTGAGGCTCTTTTCAAGACCTAACGGCTTCTTCTCCATAAAAGGCTCATATATGCCCCCCTCTCTCTTGAGCAATATGTTTGCAGTATCTTCTGTGATAAAATAATCTACTATATCAAAGGGCTGGTCAACAAAATCGCCCCATTCCCTGAAGTCGCACCTCTTAAAATCATAAGGCGTTGCTGATGGGTCAAAAAAGTGGTCAATAAGGCTGTGCCTTTCATACCAGTCATATATGAGCGCATCCAGAAGCTCGGGGCTTACATCTTTTTTAAGCGCATGTATGCTTGATATGCCGTCATCTTCATTTGCATTATCATTATTATTATCATTATGCCCCTTGCATCCATCATTATAATGAGGGGCGTCAGCATCGCTATTATCCTTTCCCTCGCTTATAACACGCTTTAAGTCCTCATGATATGACTCAAAACGTCTTGTAAGCACATTCAAATAATTATTCGGGAGCAAAAGGTTAGAATATTCCCTTAACTGTCCGCCTCTAAGGTGTATTGCAGCAAAAAAGGTCTTGCCTGATATAATGACCTCATCTATCCCGTCAAAATCAATGTCTTTTACATCAAGAGAAACAGGTTTGATATTTTGCCTGATCTTCTGGGCATCTCTCTTTAACATCAGTTCTGCGCTTAATAGATTATCCCAAAGCGCGCACCTTAGATGAGGCAGATAAAGCCCGCCAAACACCCCATGCCAGTAGGCATCATTGCATTGAGAGGAAAAGATTAATTGCTTTACCTTAGAAGAAGAGGCATTCATGGCGTTAATTGAGGTAAATAAGTTCCTTTTATGAAGCCAGTTTGACTCACTGTATTTTATAAAAAATCCCTTCCAGTGCCCGCCCCTTATAAATGGCCTGTATATACTGATATTCTCTTTCTGAGTTAATGTCTCGCCTCCAGTAAGCCCCTTTAACAAAAGCGCCTTTGATGCTGGAAGAGACCACTCCTCCATCTCCTCATAAGAGGCGTTGGGGAGATAAGAGAGCCCATTTGCCTTAACTGATTGCACAATATCCCTTGCATGGGCAGTAAAAAGCCCGTCATTTAGCCAGTCTCTTGCTGCGTCTAAAAAGGCATTGAGCCAGCCCCTTTCATACACCCACGCATCTGTGCCGGGCCATGCGCCAAATTTTTCTCCATCATCAAAATATATGGCAACCCTTCCCCTCTGGCTTATATCAGTCAAGTAGCGCTTAATCTTCTCAGGCGCGCTAAAGGGGATATGGTATCTCAGGTTCTCATCAATTGGAAACAGCCTTAAGGGCACGCCAGAAGATTCTGTAATATAATATCCATAAAGGTCATCTTTATCAAAGCCGCTTACAAGAAAGTGCCTGTCATCCACAAATAAGTACTCTATGCCGCAACTGACTATATCCTCCACTATCTCAGACGCCCATACGCGCTCAGTAAGCCATAATCCAAGGGGCCTTACCCCAAAAAGCCCCTCAATCTTTCCAAGATGCAGGCTTATCTGCTCTCTCCTGTGAGAAGG
>JALWQB010000121.1 GCA_026994795.1 Deltaproteobacteria bacterium | reverse complement strand
TAACAATTGGAGTTATCTCTTTGTGTGAAAATGTTGAATATGCACTCTTTATAAGCCCTTTTAATGTATCATGCCCGATATCAGAGATAAAAAGAGACATTATCTCAAACGCCAGCTCTTCATAAGAAAGCCCTGACCACTGTCTTAACTGCCCTTCAGGGATGGTTGGAATGCGCTCAGGTATGATGAGGCCGCCGTCAGATGAAAGGCCCATCATCACCGCTTCTTTAAAGTTTATGGGCTCTATGCCAGAACGTGTGCTAACATACCGCATTTTTATTATTTCCTGTATCAAGACTCTCTAAAATGACCTGATGTTTCAAAAGGTCAATAGACTTTATCCTTGCATTTACAACCCTTGGGCTTTCAAACATTGCCTGAAGCCTTGTGCCTTTATCTCCCAATGGCTCAATTAATATCACATCTTTCATAATCTCCTCTTGTATTCCTTTATTATCCTTAATAAAAACTCTGGCCTGACACATAACGCCTCCTAATGTGAATTCATGTGTGCATAAATTAGATTGGCGGCCTTTAAAACTGTCTCCGCATAGGGCCGTGAATGGTTGTAGGTAAGGATTACCTTAACTGCCTTATCCTTATCGTTTATTGTGTATTTGTCCCAGCCATGCCTTACAAGATAATTTGCCATGCTCGCCAAGGCATCTTCAAGGGAGAAGAGGTCTATCTTACCATCGCCATTAAAATCAATGCCAAAATTGATTACGCTTGTAGGGACAAATTGACACAGGCCAAATGCGCCGAAGATTGAGCCCCTTATAGAAACAGGGTCAATGCCGTTTTTTTTGCAATATGTTAAAAGTGCCCTTAACTCATTGTATGCCCAACCTGATCTGCGTTTCATTATCCTCCTTATACGCTTTATGTAGGCGTTATCTGAAAGGGCACCTTGCGGTAAAAATGGCCATATTTTGCTGAAGTCATTGGATACTGCCATGCTTGAGAGGATATTAAATGTCCTGTATGAGCCTGTATAATTCCCGAGGTCAGTCTCCACGAGAAGGATCGCCGCCTTTATATGTGACGGCACATTAAATCGCCTCTCTACCTTATCAAAAACAGCTTTGTGCCCCTTTAAAAAATTTACTGCCCTTTCAATCCTGTCAGGTCTTAAAAATTTGTCATAATTCAGCTTATACTCATCGTGCAAGAGCTTTTTAGGCATAATCTTTGGCTCAAACCTCACCTCATCCCTTGAATATAGAGAATATATATAATCCCTTGAAAATCCATCTTCCTCCAGCCTCTTGATAATCGCCCTCCATATATTTTTAGGTGCATCTGTCCTTGCCTTTTTACTGCCCCTTTCCATACCAGTAATGCCGCCGCTTACATTATCATCTGAGGCGGAAGAGACATTAGTGTAAATGCAAGGCGCAATAAAGATAAGCGTAATAAATATAAGAGAAATTAATAAATTTAACAATAAAAGAAATAATTTATTCATATAATTTATTCATATAACGCATCATTTAATGCTTAATTATAAACTGCAGGCTGAAATTACAGGTTAAAAGATAATAGTCTAAATTATGAATCAATGTCAGGCCTTCAGAAATTTCACCCATACTGACCTTGTTCTAGGGCCGTCAAACTCGCAGAAAAACACCTTTTGCCATGTGCCGAGCATCAGATTTCCATTTTCCACTATTACGTTGACGCTTGCGCCGATAATAGACGACTTTATATGGGCAGGGCTGTTGCCTTCAAGGTGCTTATATCCAAAATCCCATGGGATAATACTATTAATCACCTCCAATATGTCCCTTTTAACAGCAGGGTCCGCCCCTTCATTTATGGTAAGGCCAGCAGTGGTATGCGGACAATAGGCTACCAATATGCCGTCAAAGGCAGTTGGCGTCAACCTTGAAAGCTCATCGGTAATATCCACAAATTCTGTTCTCTTGGATGTTGATACAGCAATTTCTTTCATAAATCCCTCCTTATCTCTTTATTTCTCTATAGACTTAATCATATTATAAAGCGCTTTCTTATTCTCATCAAATGCCTCAAAATCCTGTGCAGAAATGGCCTCTTCTAAGATGATAAGCCTTAATTGTATATCATCATATAAAGCGGCAAGCCTTATCTTTGGCATATTGCCTATCATCTTTTTAATCTTTATAAGCTCAGCCTTTCGGTTTTCAGTATCATTGGAAAACATAGAGCCTGCCCTGTCAATTGCATCTTTTATTGTCTCTATCGCCTTTCTTGCAAGATATTCTGCCTTTCTGTATTCCCTCTTACTGCCATATTTTTTAGACATGGCTATAAGTTTATCTGACTCCTCTATAGAGTCCTTTGTATATACATCTCCCCTGACAGATAAAAGCGTCTTTAAATGCCTGTCTGCCTCCTTGAGCCTTAATAGCCACTGTCTTCTCATCTTTTCAACAGGAGAAAGCCCCTTTATCTTGTCAACCTCTTTTAAGATCTTTTCGCGCAGCTCTTTTTTGTCAGGCAGTTGAAATGCCTCTAAACTATGAAATCCAATAAAAGGAGGCAAAATGACAGAAAAAGAAAGAATTATCCACATAAAAAGGCCTATCAGGGAATTGATAAGACAATAAAAGCTAAGGTTACCAATAAAATTAGAGATTTTTTTGTATATGGTCATAAATCCACTTTTTGTCAAACCATTCAATGGGGTTAACAAATACCCCCTGCACTGCCATAGCAAAGTGCAGGTGGTCACCTCCTGCAAGCCCAGTAATGCCGGTCTTTCCAATTATTGTCCCCTTCTCTACAGTATCCCCTTTTGACACTGTAAACTCTTCAAGGTGAGAATAACTGCTAAATAGCCCTGCGCCATGGTCAATTATAACTGTATTTCCATATATGCCGATATCGCCTGCAAATACTACCTTGCCAGAATTGGCGGCAGGGACAGGGGCGTTTTTTATAGAGGCAAGGTCAATGCCCATGTGATAGGCATTGTCAATCTCCTTTCCCTTATAGATATAACGCCTGTAGTCTGCAAAAGACGCCCTCCTTGCTGAATTGGGAAGGGCCTTAAAGCTGCCCTTCCACATAGGCCCGCTTGAGACATTTTGACAGTGGGAAAGGAGAGCCTTATTGTTCTGAGAGCGCAATTTATTATTAACATATAAAAACACCTTCAATAGGTCATCTGTCTCTATATCAAGATACTGGGAAAAATCTGACATCTTTCTCATTAAAAAACTGTCTGATATGTGAATAGTATCCTTTACAGGGGAGAATGGAAGTATTCTATAATAAAACCCCCTTTTTTGCTTGTTTCCTGCCATATCAACTGCCGCAATAAATACCTTTGTCTTTTTCTTATCAGAAGGAAAGGGCACGGTGAAGAGGGTTGAATAGGTATTTTCCTTAGCTCCCTTAAATGACCTGAAAAAATGCGTTCCAACAACTACTCCTGCCTCCTGAACAGGCTCATTGACCTTAAATGTAACGAGGCCGCTTCCCCCTACCTTTATATTATGAGTTGAGCTTATAACTGTAATAAAAGGTGGGGTAATATCTATTGTAACCTTCTTTTTTAATGTGCTCACATTGCCCTTAAGCTCATTCCACAAAGAGGCATCTTCCGCCGCGATCAATAACCAGCCATCACCGTCATGCAGGCCAAGACGTTTTGGAGAAAAGGAAACATCTATGGTAGCGGTCTTTGTTGCCGAGCCTTTCCACCATCTCTTTACAGGAAATGTCTTTGTATCAACCAGCGTCTTCTGTCCATCCTGTATGATGAAGACTGATACCTCTCTAAGCCCTGCTCCCCCATCCTTAACTGAGGCATCAATCCTTGCGTTTCTGCCAAGGATAAAGGAATCAGAGTTTAACCTGATAAAGGGCGGCTCTTTTTCCAGTATGGTCATGCCATAATATATGCCCAGACCTACAGCGCCCAATATGCCCATAAAAAATATAAAGGCAAAAAAACGCTTCATTTATATTACACGCCTTCCATTAAAGAGATTCATGGCAGCATCTATGCCATTATTAAAAAAACACATAATGCCCTCTTTGGCAAGGTCAAGGACACTTCCAAGTATCTTCGCCTCCTCCCTTGAAAAAGGGCCGAGCACATAATCGCTTACGCTTAACCCATTGGGAGAGCGCCCTATGCCGATCCTTAAACGACAGATTTTATCAGTAGAAAGATATGATATAACTGACTGTATTCCCTTATGTCCGCCGCTTCCACCCTTGGCTGCAAAGCGTATCCTGCCCATAGGAAGGTCAAGGTCGTCGTAACAGACAATGAACCTTTCAAGAGACAGCTTAAAAAAGGAGACAACTGCCTTTACTGCCTCGCCGCTCCTGTTCATATAGGTGAGGGGGCGAAATAAGGCGAGATTATTAAGGGGGGCAGTAGCGGTGCTGGTAACATTGGCGGCATTGAGGCCATTGAGAGTATCTGACGAGCCAGCGACCCTGCCCTCAGAATATTCACCCTTAAACCTTAACTCTTTTATAAAGGGGGGAAAAGATAGGGAATACCGTATATGCTCACATAAAAGAAACCCAGCATTATGACGGGTTATCTCATATCTGCTCCCTGGATTTCCAAGCCCTATTACCAAATATTGAGGTCTATTCATTAGGCTAATATTTTCTCCTAATTCCTGTTTGCCCCCTTTTGGCGTGCAGGATTTAGGTTAGATAAAAATAGCCGTCCAGCCTAATTAGACTGGACGGCTTACTCTCTTGCTTATAAATATGTAGAGATTTAGGGGTATTGTCTTAATTTTTTCATATTTTATTCTACTCTCGCCTTAATTCATTATTACATTACCCCTCCTTCTTCCCCTATCCATTCTGTAGTTGTATCAGTATATTGAGGCTGTTCATATCCATAGCTGTCATAGCTGTCCTGAGGCCCTTTGCACTGTCCAGCTTCATAGTCGTCTACGATTCCATCTCCATTAAAGTCGCAGTCTTTAGGGGGCTGTTCATATCCATAGCCTTCTGTAGTATCAGTGTATTGAGGCTGTTCATATCCATAGCTGTCATAGCTGTCCTGAGGCCCTTTGCACTGTCCAGCTTCATAGTCGTCTACGATTCCATCTCCATTAAAGTCGCAGTCTTTGGGGGGCTGTTCATAGCCATAGCCCTCTGTAGTATCAGTGTATTGAGGCTGTCCATATCCATAGCTGTCATAGCTGTCCTGAGGCCCTTTGCACTGTCCAGCTTCATAGTCGTCTACGATTCCATCTTCATTAAAGTCGCAGTCTTTGGGGGGCTGTTCATATCCATAGCCTTCTGTAGTATCAGTATATTGAGGCTGTCCATATCCATAGCTGTCATAGCTGTCCTGAGGCCCTTTGCACTGTCCAGCTTCATAGTCGTCTACGATTCCATCTTCATTAAAGTCGCAGTCTTTGGGGGGCTGTTCATATCCAT
>JALWQB010000120.1 GCA_026994795.1 Deltaproteobacteria bacterium | reverse complement strand
AGATGGGTGTTGAGTCAACAGTGCTTGGGCGCTTTACTGACAGCGGAAAGTTTCACTGTCTTTTTAAGGGAAAGACCGTTGCATATCTTGACCTTGACTTTGTGCATAATGGCGTGCCAAGGCTTGAGTTAAAGGCAGTATGGAATGCCCCTGTATGTAAGGGCGATGATGAAGGGGAGGTCAGTGAGCTTTCAGTAGATGAGCTTGAAGATACCATAAAAGCCATCCTGAGACGCTATAATGTGTGCAGTAAGGAGTATGTGGTGCGTCAGTATGACCATGAGGTGCAGGGTGGAAGCGTTATTAAGCCCCTTACTGGCGCAATGGATGATGGGCCAAGCGATGCCTCTGTTGTAAGGTTTGACCTCTCTTCATTTGAGGGCATTTCAGTATCGCACGGGATATGCCCGAAGTTCAGCGATATAGATACATATCACATGGCGTGCTGTGCAGTTGATGAGGCAGTGCGCAATGCAATAAGCGTTGGGGCAGACCCTGATGTGATGGCAGGGCTTGACAACTTTTGCTGGTGCGACCCTGTTCAGTCTGAAAAGACCCCAGATGGACACTATAAACTTGCCCAGCTCGTAAGGGCGAATAAGGGGCTTTATGATATTACAACCGCCTATGGAGTGCCGTGCATATCTGGAAAGGACAGCATGAAAAACGATGCCATTATTGGAGGGGTAAAGATATCTATCCCGCCAACCCTCCTCTTTTCTCTTGTGGGAAGGCTCAATGATGTAAGATATGCCGTTACAATGGATGCAAAAGAGCCTGATGACCTCGTTTATATTGTTGGGGCAACATTTCCTGAGATGGGCGCATCAGAATACTGCCTTATGCGCGGCATTGTAGGAAGCTCTGTTCCCAGGGTGCGTTTTGATACTGCAAGGACAAGATACAGGCTTATAAACAAGGCAATAAGAAAGGGTCTTATAGCATCATGCCACGATATGTCTGATGGGGGGCTGTGCGTGTCTTTAGCAGAAACTGCTTTTAGCGGAGGCCTTGGCATGAAGATAGACCTTGACCTCGTGCCCCAATACAATGTAAATAGGCTTGACCACCTGCTCTTTAGCGAGAGCCAGAGCAGGTTTGTGGTTACCGTGCCATTAAGGCATAGGGAGGCATTTGAGGCAATAATGGAAGGGGACAAAGAGGTTGTTTGCGTGGGCGCTGTTACAAAAGAACCCTACCTTGAGCTTTCATATAGGGGTAAAACTATACTCCGCTCTGATATCTGGGGGCTAAAACAGGCATGGAAGAGCGTATTCAAGTAGGAGATAACATAGAAGCGGATGATACAGGGGCAAATGCCCTTCATCCTGACATAGACGAAGAGCTCTTTCTTATTGAACGGGCAGGGGAGATACCAGAGATTGCCTATCATGGCGCAATATATTATCTTGAAGAGGATGAAAATGGCCCAGGGCTTACCCTTACTGAAAGGGAAAAACTCCTCTTAAAACAGGCAGCGCTTAAGTGTTATAAAAGGATTATCCTGCGAGACCTTACCCCTGAAAACAGAAAAAGGCGTATATACAGGGGGCTTGAAAGGGCAGTTATAAACATGAGGCGCATGGAAAAATTTGCCTTAAAAGAGGGGTTTAATCTTGATAGCATAAAAGATGAGATAAGAAAGGCGCTTTTAAATTTTCTGAATATAGAAATTGAAGATGTCTTGATTAAGGGGGAAAATAGCTGTATAAACTGCAATTATAGCGAGCTCTTAGACCTTGTTAAAAGGCTTGATATGAATGAAGACGACCTTCCATTAGAGACCCGGACAATATGCCTTCAAACAAAGTAAGCCAGTTTCTTGCAATAACTCTTGGGATACTCATATTTTTGAGCGGTGCCCTGCTATTTATCCCGTTTTTTGAGCCTATATGCTGGGCAATTATCCTTGTTCTGTTTTTTTATCCCATACATAAGAGGCTTGTAAGGCTCTTAAAGGGGGCTGAGGCCCTATCAGCGCTTATAATGTGCGTGTTAAACACCGCGTTTATCATAATCCCTGTATTTATCCTGCTTGGAAGCCTCACCTCAGAGGTATTTAGGGTGTATAATGGGGTGCAAACAGCGATTCAGAGCGGAAATTTTACTGTGATACCGGATAAAAAGACGCATCCCACCCTTCACGCCTATGCGTCAAAGGCGCTTGAGACAATGAAGACGCATGAAGAGGGGCTGTATCAGACTATTGTGGATATCAGCAAGAGGACAGGGGAATTTTTCCTTAAACAGGGAACTGCTGTTGCCAAAAATGTGGCAAACATCCTGTTTAAGGCAGCGCTTATGCTTGTAACACTGTTTTATCTCTTTAGAGACGGGGATGAATTTTTAAGGCGCTTTAAGTCGCTTTTACCATTACGGCCTCAAAATGTTGAGCACCTTACATCTGTAACAGCAGATGTCCTGTATGCGACCCTTTACGGAAACCTCCTTACTGGGGTTATACAGGGAGGGCTTGGCGTGTTTATCCTGTGGATGCTCGGCTTTTCCGCCCCAATCCTGTGGGGCATCATAATGGGCATTGCAACCTTTATCCCTATGATAGGCACTGCGCTTGTATGGGGGCCTGCTACATTATACCTCTTTTTTACAGGAGACTATCTCAAGGGGGCGGCGCTTCTGTCGTTCAGCATACTGGTCATAAGCCAGATAGACTACTTCTTGCGTCCCTATCTTATAAGCGGAAAGACAGAGCTTCATAGCCTATTTCTCTTTTTCAGCATACTTGGCGGTCTTAATATGTTCGGCTTTCTCGGGCTTATATTAGGCCCAATCATAGTTGCGCTGTGTATGTCTGTGCTGGAATTTTATAGACAGGAGCTTTTGACATAATAAGGCATAAATGACAACTAAGTATATCTTATTATTGCTCTCTTTATCTTTATTAATGACTATCCTCTGTATTCCCTCTTATGCCCTATTGGGCTCAGTGGAGGTTGGATTAGGGTATGACTCAAATCCAACGCTGACATCATCTAATAAAGACGCAGATGGCTTTAGCGCCATAAACGCTATATTGACTCAGGGAGTATCTCTCTACAAAAGTTTTTTGTTTTCTATAGAAATACAGGGAGAGGGCAGGAAATATTACGAGGGACAGTGGGACTCTCTTTTGTCAGCGAGGGGGGAGCTATCTTATCTCAGCAGTGATGGGGCATTTCAGCCCTCAATTTTCTTCATGGGAACCGCTGTAAGAACAAAAACTACCCCGGAAGATGACAGGGATGCTGCCACCCTCGGTTCAGACCTTCAATTCTATCTGCTAAATGACATAGGTATAGGATGCGGCATTTCCTTTGAGTGGTTGGATTTTAGGCGAAATTCTTCCATACTGGGCAGTCGCTTTTTCACTGGAGGCCCAATGGGATATGGTAACATGAGGGAAAATATAGGGGTAACTTCTTCTCTTAAATCAGGTCCTTTTCTTATGTCTATAAGCCACATGGACGACGAAAGGCTACAGCCTGCCATAAATCATATAATGGAATCCCCCATTATGAATCAACAAAGGATGGATGCATTACAAGGCATCTCTCAGAGGCGAAAGGGATTAATGCGTTTTGCAAGGGCAAGAAGAAAGGCACGGGATAACCGCTTTGAGACTATATACCTCTCTGCGCAAAAAGACCTTATCTCTAATCTCACACTGAGCCTTACTTTCATAAGAGAAAGGCTCTTTTCAGAGCTAAGATATGAAAGTTTTACCCGTTATGGAATAGGCGCTGGCATCACTGTATTCTTGCCCAAAAAGATAGAGGTATCAGGAACCTTCTTCTGGAAAAGGGCAAGATTTAAAAAGACAAGATTTGGAAACCGAACCGATTATACAAGGCATGTATTTCTTGAGCTTGTCAGGTCATTTAAACAATTCGGGGTCTCACTGAGTTATGACTGCAGCGTCAATAATTCCTCCTTTGACTTTGAAGACTATAGAAAAGACCTTACAACAATAAATTTTTCTTATTATTTTTAACATGTTGAGTATTTCATTATCTCTTAAGGCGTTTTAGTCCGTGTTTTTCAATCTTGTATCTCAAGACCCTTTCGCTAATTCCAAGCTCTTCTGCCGCCCTTGTCTGCACCCAGTCTGCCCTCTCAAGGGCAGAGAGGATCATCTCCCTTTCCACTGCCTTAAGCCTTTCCTTGAGGGCTCCTTTACCTGATGCGATTAATCTCTCACCTGTTCTGACTTCAGGCGGCAGGTCAGAGGCCCTTATGAGGCTTGACCTTGTAAGGGTAATGGTGCGCTGCACAATGTGTTCAAGCTCGCGCACATTTCCGGGGTATGGATACTTTATCAGTATATTCATAGCCTCTTTTGAAAAGGTTATTTGCCTTATAGCATATTTTTCTTTAAAAAATTCTACTAATTTGGGAATATCTTCTTTACGATTACGAAGGGGCGGCAGAGTTATCTCAAAGACATTCAGCCTGTAATACAGGTCTTCTCTAAAGCTGTCCTGCTCCACCATAGTCTTTAAATTACGATTTGTGGCTGCTATTACCCTTACATCTATCTCAATCTCATCATTTGTGCCAACACGGGTAATGCGTTTTTCCTGAAGCGCCCTTAAAAGTTTGGGTTGAAGCTGAATAGGCAGCTCTCCTATCTCATCCAGAAAGATAGAGCCCCCTCTTGCAGCCTCAAAAAGGCCGATCCTCCTCTTTGTCGCTCCTGTAAATGCGCCCTTTTCATGACCAAACAGCTCGCTTTCAAATAGATTTTCTGGAATAGTAGCGCAGTTTATCTCCACAAACGGCCCGTCTTTTCTGCCGCTTAAAAGATGGATTAACCGTGCTATCAATTCCTTGCCCGTGCCTGTCTCACCATTTATAAGAACCGCCCAGGGAGTAGGGCTTACCCGCCTTACAAGCGCTATTACATGCCTCATTGCCCTGCTCTCTGCAACAATGTCTATGGGAAGCCCTGCCACCTCATTGGCTTCAAGCTCTGTCCTTACATCATCTATGTCCCTTTCAATCCCTATCTCTTGTTCAATTTCTGCAATCTTTCCGTCCAGTCTTTCAAGGTCAACAGGTTTTTCCAGAAAATCGTCTGCGCCCATCTTCATTACATTTACAGCGGTCCCAACCGTCCCGAATGCAGTTATCATTATGCACCTTACCATTGGGTTAATGGATTTAAGCTGCTCCAGTGTCTCTTCACCGCTTATCCCGGGCATCTTCTGATCCAGCAAGACCAGATCAAATGGCTCATCCCTGAAAATGGCGATCGCCTGTTCACCATCTTCAGCCTCCATGACCTCATGACCTGAGTTTTCCAGAAAACCACGCAATAATTCCCTTTGTATGGCCTCATCATCTACTATCAGTATCTTCAACCCCTGAAATACCTCCTTTCCAGGGTAAAAAAATCTTTACCTCAAATATCCCGTTTTTGCATTTTACGCTTAACCTCCCCCCAAGGGATGTTACAATTCGTTTAGCAAAAGGCAACCCTATGCCAGAGCCCTTGGTCTTGGTAGTAAAATATGGCTCTAATATCTGCTCCATCATATCTTCATCC
>JALWQB010000119.1 GCA_026994795.1 Deltaproteobacteria bacterium | reverse complement strand
GTCCAGATATTTTCGCCCATCTCTGAGCGCTTTAAAAATGTCTCAAGGTCTTTTTTAAAACGCCTTATAAGTTTCCCAGTGAGTTTTCTGCTCAAAAAAGATGATAATGCCCCTACATTTGGAGATATTGACATCTCATTGTCATTTAATATAACTATAAGGTCTTTTTTAAGGTGTCCTGCATTGTTAAGCCCTTCAAAGGCAAGACCTGCCGTCATTGAGCCATCTCCAATTACAACCACCACCTTTGAATTTTTGCCTTTAAGCTCAATGCCAGCGCTCATGCCAAGCCCTGCTGATATGGAGGTGGAGCTATGGCCTGTGTCAAGGGTATCGTATGGGCTCTCTGAGCGTTTTGGAAAACCGCTTATCCCCTTAAACTGCCTCAAGGTATGGAACTGATCGTATCTGCCTGTTATGAGCTTATGGGCGTATGCCTGATGCCCGACATCCCATATTATCCTGTCAAGCGGTGAATCAAATACATAGTGGAGTGCAAGGGTAAGCTCTACAACGCCAAGGCTTGGGGCAAGGTGCCCGCCATTTCGGGCGACAGTCTCTATAATCTTCCGCCTTATTTGCTGAGAAAGCCTTAAAAGTCCCTTGTAATCAATGCCCTTTATGTCATTTGGCGATTTTATGTCTTTTAAAAGCATAGTCTATGCTCTAACTCCTCAATGGTAATTATTAGGTTTATTACATCCTGCTATTTTTTTCTACTTCACCCTCGTCATAATATACTCTGCAATTGCCCTTAATGGTATAGCCCTTTCAGAAAATGGTTCAAGCAAGGCAAGACATTTTTTAAGCAACTCGTTTGCCCTTTGCTTGGTCCTTTCTATGCCAAATAATGAGGGATAAGTGGCCTTTTTCTGCCCAGCATCCTTATTTAAGCGTTTACCTACTACTGCCTCATCACCCTCAACATCTAAAAGGTCATCCTTTATCTGGAATAAAAGCCCTAATGAGCCGCCAAACTCCCTTAGTCTCGCAATCTCCTCTTTACTTCCCCCTCCAAGCATTGCGCCACACTCAATGCTTGCCCTTATAAGCGCCCCTGTCTTGTGTGAATGGATAAAAGACAGCGTCTCAGGGTCAACATCTCTGCCCTCCATTATGACATCCATTGCCTGGCCGCCTACCATCCCGTATATCCCGGAGGCTCTGGAAATAATCCTTATTATCTGCAGCCTTAAAGAGGCATCTAAAGAGGCTGTAGAAGGGGTAAGGGGTGTAGAGGGGTTAAAAGTTGTAAGGTCAGTTAATATCTCAAAGGCGAAATTTAAGAGGGCGTCTCCTGCCAATATCGCCATCGCCTCGCCAAATACCTTGTGGCACGTCGGCGCGCCCCGCCTTAAATCGTCATCGTCCATTGCAGGCAGGTCGTCGTGTATAAGGCTATAGGTATGGATGCACTCAATAGATGCGCCTACATCTATAAAGTCCTCACCGCTGCCTCCAACTGCATCAGCTGCAGCCATTAAGAGTATCGGCCTTATCCGTTTGCCATTCGCAAGGGCGCTGTAGCGCATTGCCTCAGCTATCTCTTTAAAATGACCCTCTGGATAAGGCAGATGTCCCCTTAACCAGCTTGAGACCATGTCCGCCCTTTTTTGAAGATAATTTTTTATGTCAAAATCATCACATAACATTATCAAAAATTATCCTCTATATCGTTAATATCATCAGGATATTCTATGTCCTCTATATCTTCATTTTCTATATCTCTTATATCTTTTATATCATTTATAGAGTCTTCTGTCAAAATGGTCTGATTGTCGCCCATTTCAAGCTCTTTTATCATTATTTCTGCCTCTTCAAGGTATTGGCTGCATTTTCTTATAAGAGATATGCCATGTTCATACTTTTTAAGGGCAATTTCAAGGTCAATGTCTTCACTTTCAAGGTCTTTGCATATTCGTTCAAGCTCATTGATTGTATCTTTAAAATTAAAATGATTATTGTTACCCTGCATCGTTGTCTTTCTCCTTAGGCTTAAATATTGTTGATAAACTATTGACAAAAAATTTCAACGCAAAAAAACTTAACATGAGTTAAAGTTTATGGTAAGATAAAAATTGCGACATATTATAATATATAATGCTTGGTAAAAACACTATAAGAGGAGGTATATGGCATGAGGATTTATAATCTATATAATAGATTATTTGTAATCATTTTGACCTTAGGCTTTTTGTTTGCTTGGCACGGGAAATGGGCATGGGCAGTTGTTCCTACTGCAGGAAAGGTTGTCTCTTTTTCAGGCAGTGTGTTTGTATCGTCTGACAAGGGCAAGTCATGGAGCGGCGCAAGGCTTAATGAGCCATTGCCAGAGGGCGCCTGCATAAGGACAGACAAGAACGGCCAGGCTGCCCTCCTTTTGAATGATCACTCCCAGATACGTCTCAGGGCAAACTCCACATTTTGTCTCAAAAAGGGTGGAAGCGCACCAGGGATAAGGCCGGTAAGCAGGGGCATATATAATCTTTTAAAGGGTAAGGCATGGTTCAGGAACAAGAGAAAGGGGCCAAAGCCCCTGTTTGAGACCCCGGTGGTAACAGCGAGTATCAGGGGGACAGAGATGGTGCTTTATGTGGATGATACAGGCAAGAGGAGTCAGGTTACAGTGCTTGAAGGCATTGTTCAGGCCTCAAATGATGTTGGAGAGGCGGTGATTAAGAGGGGAGAGGCTGCCTCTACTGTTAAGGGTAAGGCGCCTTCTATTGTAAAGCTCGCCCGCCCTGAGGACTCTGCCCAGTGGCTCATATTGACACCTGAGATTAAGGGGCCAAAGGATGAGCTTATAACTGATGGTAAGACCATGCTTGCGGTAATGGCGGCACAGGATGCCATGAAGAATATGGCGGAGGGCAAGATGGATAGGGCAATGAAGATAATGGAGGGGACAATAAAGCTATGCCCTGAAAACGCCTCTGTCAACGTAGCAATGGCAACCATACTTCAGGCAAACGGCAGGTTTGAAGAGGCATTGCAATATGCTAAGAAGGCGTATGCTGTTGACCCAAAGTCAATACCTGCGCTTGTAAGAAAGGCGGAGCTTTTGCTTGGGCTTGACAGGATTGAGGAGGCAAAGGCGGTTATTAATGGATTTGGTGGCAGTGAAGATGCAAGGATACACCTTTTGTCTGCCTCAATAGCCCTGATTGAAGACGATATGGAAAGGGCGGTAAAGGAGTTTAAGACTGCTATATCTATTGAGCCGTCTCTGGGGAGCGCGCACCTTGGGCTTGGCCTTGCGCTTTACAGGCAGGGCAACTTTGACGCAGGGCTTGAGGAGATGGAAAAGGCGTCTTTGTTAGACCCGTTTGCCGCGTATCCACATAATTATCTTGCAAAGGCGCTTTATGAGAGGGGCGAGAGGCATGAGGCGGAGATTGAGCTTAAAAGGGCGATGCAGCTTGACCCGCGGGACCCAACGCCTCATCTGTATCTGTCTATTATCATGGCAGATGAATACCGTGCAGGTGAGGGCGTGATAGAGATACAGAAGGCAATCAGGATGAATGGAAACAGGCTTGCAACACGCTCACGTTACCTCCTTGATCAGGATAAGGCCATAAAGAATGTCTCACTTGCATGGTCTCTTGCTGATATGGGCCTTACTGAATGGGCAAGGGCAATGGGGGATATGGCAGTGTGGACTGACCCGACAAACAGCGGGGCATATCTCTTCAGGGCGGCTCAGTCTGTTGCAGGAGGCAGCATTGACGCCCAGACCCTTGGCGATGCGCGGAGGGCAACGCTCTTAAAACCTGTAAACTCCAATACATACATCACCTATACTGAGTATCAGAGCCTGCTTGAGCTTCCAAAGATAAAGGGGAGCATAGTTGCATCTATAGGAAATGATGACACATTTTCATCAAAGGGGTTTATTACGGGCGGCGTAAAGGGCGCTGCCTTTTATGCTGACGCGGCCTATTCCACAACTGACGGGCCTGTGGATGACTCTGGCGAGGCAGTTACTCAGGGGCTTGTGAGGGTAAAGACAGACATATTAAAGGGTCATCAGATAGTATTAGAGGGCATTGCCGGCCACAGGCATGAAGAAGACCTTGATCCCTGGCGTTTTGAGGATATTGAGCCTGAAAATAAGGCTATGGGGCTTGATTATTACAATCTTTTACTGGGTTATCACTGGAGGCAGGGCGCAGGAAAAGACCTCCTTTTAAACTTTCAGGTTCAGGGAAGCGATGGGGAGCTAAAATGGCGCAATCCATCCTCTATGTCATTTTTAAAACACCTTAAGAGCGAGCCATATCTTGAGACATGGAGGATAGAGGGGATAGAGCTTTACAGGCTGAACGACCACAGGGTCTCTGTTGGAGGCGTTCTGGAAGATGGCTATATAAGCCGCCATAACGGCTATTATTACCTTGATGCCTTTATGGTGCCCCCTGTATGGATGGGCTCAAGTGACCATAGGCGTGAGAGGAGGGCATTTATAAGGGATGTCTGGGTCAAAGGCAGGCTCATGCTTGTCGGCGGCATAAGCTACTGCTGGCTTGACGGCGTATGGCAGGATGGAAACGGTGATGAGATGAGGCGCGAGGAGGCGCTTCCAGAGGTAGGGCTTTCCTTTAATCTTACAAGAAAGGATGTATTAAGGGCAGCGTATTTTCAAGAGATACAGCCCAATTACCTTGGCGGCAGCCTTCAGCCAATGGAGGTTGCAGGGTTTAAAAAGGTTACAGGCGTAACCCCTGGGACATGGACATGGTTTTATGGCATAGGATGGGATAGATACTGGTCAGAAAGGGTATTTAGCCGTATTGAGCTTTCAAGGGCGGAAAGACGCTATCCTGCTGAGTTCTCCCCTTATATTAATGCCTTATCCCCTCTTTCAAGCTGGAAAGATGATGATGTCAATATGTTAAGGACGTCAATAAACGGCCTTATTACAGAGAGGCTTGCAGTTGAGTTTTCTGTAAGGGTCATTGACTTTGAGGCGGAGTCGCCCGACAGAGAACGAGATGACATAGACCTTGGAATAAGGGTTACCTATGTGCATCCATTAGGCATAAAGGCGCAGGTTGCAGGCTGGTTTGTCTCTCAAGATGAGGATGATAATTTTGGTCAGGATGCTGGCGATGACTTCTTCATAGGGAGCTTTTCTATTGAAAAGACCCTTTTTGATAAGAAGGGGCTTATTTTCCTGAATATTCAGAATATAACTGATGAGGAATATCGTTATCTCATACTGGAAAATACTGAGGCGACTCAGCTCCCTTGGCAGGGTTTCCTTGGACAGATAGGTTTCAGGTGGAACTTTTAAGGCGCTTTAAAGGCAATTAAATGCCAATCTTTAAAAAGGTAAAAAAGGAATCGGCAGTGGGGATTGTCATTGGCGTCCTCTTGCCGATAATGGTCTTTTCCCTCCTGCCAGCAACGGACACGGGTCAGACGCTGGAGCTTGCCTATATAGACTTTCTCTTTACCTTGAGGGGCGACAGGGACGCCCCTGATAATGTCGTTATTGTGGCGGTGGATGAGCCTTCATTTCAGGAGATAGGGATTCAGTGGCCCTGGCCGCGCCAGCTTCATGCCATGCTTATAGACCAGTTAAAGGCGGCAGGGGCAAAGACCATAGCCTTTGATGTCCTGTTTGTTGAGGCATCTGATGAGGAGGGTGATAAAACGCTTGCGGATGCTGCAAAGAGGGCGGGCAATGTGATATTCGGGGCAACAGTTAGTCAGGTAAAGAGGCAGGGCTATGTGCAGTCCATTATGGTTGAGCCTCTTGACATATTAAAGGAGGCGGCAAGGGATGTTGCGCTTGTAAATTTTTTCCCTGACCCTGACGGCATAATAAGGCATGGAAGGGCTGTGATAAGCAGCATGAAGACGCTTGCTGGGGCATCCGCTGAAAATGCAGGGTTTGTATCCTCTGATAGCCTCTCTGAATGGCCATATCTTATTGACTTCGCAGGGCAGTCAGGGACAGTAAAGACAGTGTCTTACTATCAGGCCCTCTCTCCCAACGACTTTCTTCCGCCTGATACATTTAAGGACAAGATGGTATTTGTAGGCTTTGCCTCTGACGCTGCCATTGATATTCAGGGGGCGGTTGACGCATTTCCAACGCCGTTTTTCAGAATAAGCAGAAAGATGATGTTCGGGGTTGAGATACACGCAAACTCCGCCTCTACGCTTGCCAATGGAACGCCTTTAAAAGAAATTAAAGGAAAAATTATCCTTCTTATCTTTTTCATACTCTCAATACTCCCTATGTTGAGCCGTACAAGGCCTCTTATGCTGTTGCTTTCTGCAGCGTCCATCCTTTTATCCCTTGCCGGAATATCTATTTACCTCTTTATTGGACAAAACATGCTCTTAAATGTGGCAATGGCGCTTACTGCCACTGGAGCAAGCGCTATATGGTGGGCGGGATATGGATTTTTGTCAAATGTCCGTGAAAAACGCCAGATAAAAGGGGCATTTGATAGATACGTTACCCCTGATGTCGTAAAAGAGGTGCTGAAGAACCCTGATATGTTACAGCTTGGAGGCCAGAAGAAGGAGCTTTCTGTCCTCTTTTCTGACATTAGGGGGTTTACCACGCTGTCTGAAAAACTTGACCCAGAAGACCTTGTCTCTCTTTTAAACAGCTATCTTACAAATATGACAGAAAAGGTGTTCTTACACCATGGCACCCTTGATAAATACATAGGCGATGCAATCATGGCGATCTTTGGCGCGCCGCTTGAAAGGCCTGACCACGCTGCATGCGCCTGCAGGACAGCGGTTGATATGATAAGCGCCCTCTCAGGGCTTACCCCTGAATGGGAGCAGATGGGGCTGCCTGCCCCGAGGATAGGCATTGGGATAAATACAGGGTTTATGGTTGTTGGGAATATGGGCTCAGAAAAGCGGTTTGACTATACTGTTATGGGAGATGAGGTAAACCTCGCCTCTCGCCTTGAGGGGCTTAATAAGACCTATAAGACCTGTATAATTATTGCAGAAAACACAAAAAAGGCAGTTGAAAACGATGGCTTTCTCCTGAGAGAGCTTGACTCCGTGAGGGTAAAGGGGAAAAAGCTCCCTGTAAGGATATATGAGGTTATGGGATATGAAAGCGAGGCGGATGATGCGCTCAAGAGGGTATCAGAGCTGTTTATTCAGGGGCTTGAGGCATACAGGAAACAGGAGTGGGAAGGGGCCAAAAGGATTTTTAACGAGATATTGTCCATAAGGGCTGATGACGGCCCCGCCTCTGTATTTATAGAACGGTGTGATATATTAAAAGAAAATCCGCCAGGGGCTGACTGGGATGGCGTCTGGGTAATGACTACTAAGTAAAACTTAAATCCTGCACTGCCAAAGGAGCAAAGATGAATTTTAGGGGAGAGTTACCTATAACGAATGATAAAAAAAGATGTTTTTTCATAGTCGTCTGTTGGATCATTGTTTCATCCTTTTTATATGCGCATGCGGTGGCGGCAAATGCCGCTGAAGAGGCCGGCCGTGAAGACTTAAAGAGGCTTATTGTTACCCCTGTAAAGAATGAGACAAAGGAAAAGGATTTTAATAAGCTTCTGGTGATGGACGGTATTAGAAACCTTGTAGCGCAGGCCTTTTATGAAACTGGGAAATTTACGCCGATAGAAAGCGTGAGAGAGGCAAGAAGCAATATAAAGGGTTTTACAGGTGGAAATCTTACGGATGCAAATAATACTTCTGAAATAATCCCTCATACGACAGTAAAGCCGATTATAAAAAAACTGACAAAGTCCCGCACGCGAACAATGCTGTGGGGATTTTCAAGGGCGGTCAGCAAAATTCAGATTGAGATAAACCTTGAAATTAATGATATTGACGGCACGAATACGACAGTATATGGTAAAGGCAGCGCTAAGATGAAATCTTATGGGGTCCTCTTTCAAATACGGGATGATAAAATTAGTTTTGATGAGACAGGGGTGGGTAAAGCGCTCAAGCAGGCGGTGTATGACGCTGTAGAACGCTACATCACTGTTATATCAAAAGATAAGGAGAAGGCAAATGATTTATAGGCACCTTCTTTACAGGCTGCTGATATTTTTCCCCATCATTTTAATCGTTCAGGGCTGCGCTGCCTCGTATGTAGAAGAAGAACCTCTTATAAGACAGGAGATTCAACAGGAAAAGATCATATTTCCCCCCTACGACGGCCCTAAGCTTATTGTAGCGGTGCTGCCCCTTGGCCTTTCCAAAAGGGCGGCTCAAAGATATCCGCATCTTTTGAAAAAAGATGTCGGCCTTGGGGTACATAACAGGGTGGTTGAGACGCTCTTTGACACTGGCAGGTTTAGGCTGGTGGAAGAAAAACGGGATGTCATCAAAGATGTCATGGACAGGCAGTGGATGAGTTCTGCTGGTATGGTGGATGAGGCGACAGCGGTCTCTCTTGGAAAGATTTTAGGGGCAAAGAAGGTAATTTATGGCGAATTATACGACTATGCTGAAGGTGGCGAAAATGTAGTGGGATTTTCCGCAAAAAGCAAGTATAAGATCAAAGTAGGTATTCAGGTAAGGCTTGTAGATGTAGAGACCTTGGAGTATGTGCCTGCCTCTGGAGTGGGTTATGGACTGGACGTAGGCAGCGCATCAGAACGGGCAATCCGCAGGGCAGTATATGCCCTTATAAAACGCCTTAACTAACATGGACATATCAATGACATTCAACAGAAGACAGCGCCGATATCATTTCTCTAACTTTCTTATTGCGTTAGGATGTGCTTTATTGTGCTTATTGCTGAACTTGCTATTTTTGCGCATAGAATCCGCCTTAGCAGAGTGGATAGTGTCTGAAGGGTCAGGCTCCGTGGAAAATGGGGATATTGCAGAGGCAAAAGAGACAGCCTTACATGACGCTGAGAGGAATGCTATAGAGCGCGCCATAGGCGCAATGGTGGAGAGCGAAAGCCTTGTAGAGAATTATGTGCTTATAAAAGACAGGATATTCACACGAGTTGAGGGCTATGTAAAGAAGCTCCAGATTATTGAGGAAAAGTGTGATAAAACTCAATGTAAGGTTAAAATAAAGGCAGAAGTGGGGTCAAGAGACCTTGCTGATGACGTTGCCGCCCTTGTAAGGGTGCTTCCAAAGATGAATTATCCAACAGTAGCTATTGCCGTAAGGCTCAATGGCCTGAATCAGGAATTGAGGCCAGTGGAGGCTGACCTTTCAAGGATTGCTGAAGATACATTGATCGGACTCTTTAAGGCAAAAGGTTTTATCGTGGTAGAGCAGGAATCTATTCAGAGAGAGCGGGAGAGACAGGCAAGATTGTTTAAGGCTGCAGAAGATAGGTTTAAAGAGGCCATAGAAGAAGTCAGCGATAATGCCCAGCTTTTTATCTCAGGTGAGGCTGCAGTTCAGGACGCAGGCCCTTCCCCGTTTAATGATCGTATTCACGCCTATTCGGCTGTAATTAGCGCAAGGGCAATGGATACAGCTACAGGAGCTGTTTTAAGCTCTTATAGCGCTGAGGCCAGTGTCCCTTCACACAGTTTTGTGTCAGGGGCGAGAAAGGCATTGCTTAAGGCTGCGGACAAGCTTGGGGAAAAGATAGCTCACGACATTGTAAAGGTGTGGCTGGACGCCTGTTATAATGCCCATAATGTAAAGCTGATTGTAGAGGATATACCCTTTTCATCACTTGCAAGGATAAGGCATGCAATTGAGGAAAAAATTAGTGGGGTATCATCAGTCTCACAGCGAAGTTATATGAGAAAACGGGCGGTTTTGGTTGTGAGGTGGAGAAACTGCAATATTCAACGGCTGGCTGAGAAATTAAGTGAGATTATGATTGCTGACTTTGGCCATTTGGAGGTGCTTGAAGCAGATGGAAACCGCTTGAGAGTACGGCTTTCAGGACATTAGCTTGCAGTGTTCTGTAATGATAAGGCATGAGGTAGAGATATGAAAAACGGTCTTCCGCTTCCGGATACATGAAGTCAGCCATTTTATTGGATCGATTCCTAAAGAGCATATCATTTTTATGGCAATAATTTAAATCAATTAAACGGATGAGTAGGGGTACGTTGCAACGTGTCCCTACCGACTGGGGATTTTAAATCCAGTCTATAGAAATATTGGTTAGGAAACGATCCATTATAATTCACCATGAATATTTGTAATAATTAATAAAAAGATACAGGAAGATATTAATATCAATATATTAAATACTAATAAGTGAGGAGGATAAAAATGAAAAGAGCAATAGCAATTTTTACATTACTGTTTTTTGGAACTATTGGGACCGCCCTTGGAGGCTCTAAAATTAAAGGCACTTTGACTAACAAGGCCAATATTAAAGATTCTTCCAATATGGCCATCGGCAAAGGAAACAAGGCCAATATGGGCTCTATTGGTATAAAAAATTCCAATATTAAAGGTACTATTGTCAATAAGGCCAATATTAAAAATTCTTCCAATATGGCTATCGGTAAGGGAAACACTGCCCAAATGGGCTCAGTAAACGTGGCGAATTCCAAGGTAAAAGGCACTATCACCAACAAGGCCAATATCAGAAATTCTTCCAACATGGCTATCGGTAAGGGAAACACTGCCCAAATGGGCTCAGTAAATGTGGCGAATTCCAAGGTAAAAGGCACTATCACCAATAAGGCCAATATCAGAAATTCTTCCAATATGGCTATCGGTAAGGGAAACACTGCCCAAATGGGCTCAGTAAACGTGGCGAATTCCAAGGTAAAAGGCACTATCACCAATAAGGCCAATATCAGAAATTCTTCCAATATGGCTATCGGTAAGGGAAACACTGCCCAAATGGGCTCAGTAAATGTGGCGAATTCCAAGGTAAAAGGCACTATCACCAATAAGGCCAATATCAGAAATTCTTCCAACATGGCTATCGGTAAGGGAAACACTGCCCAAATGGGCTCAGTAAACGTGGCGAATTCTAAAGTAAAAGGCGCTATCACCAATAGGGCCAATATCAGAAATTCTTCCAACATGGCTATCGGCAAGGGAAATGTTGCAAGAATGGGCAGTGTTGATGTAAAAAATTCAAGGATTAAGGGCACTATTGTCAACAAGGCCAATATCAGAAATTCTTCCAACATGGCTATCGGTAAGGGAAATGAGGCCAATATGGGCTCTATTTCAGTAGAATAGATATAAGTTACTCTAAATCCTGTTTTTTTGCCCCCTTTTACAGCATCTATCAGATTCACAGGATTTAGTTATCACAAAACAGCTCCGGGCAGGGAAGGTCAATTTGTAAACGCATCCCTGCCCGGTACAGGAGGGAAAAAATATGTATAGATTTTTTTTAATAAATATACTAATAGGGCTATGTTTAGGCATTACGATTACTATGGCTCAGGCAGGGGATCTGGATGATGGAATTTCTAAATATACTGATGACAGCATTTCAAAGTATGACAATCTTGGACGCATAGACAAGAATATCAAATATACTAAAATGCGTGCCATTGGGCGTGCAAAGATGGAAGAGCTGAGGGCCAAGGATAGTTCTTCTAAAACCGCAAAAGATTCTGGTCAGGCAAACATGAACAGCGTGATATTGGGCGCAGGAGGAGTAATAAGGGGAGATGTAATTATAATAGATGAAAGCAAGGGGCCAAAGACACAAATAGTGGATAAATAAACTTCTCTAACTTAATCCTTTAAGGAAATTGAGAAATTATCGCAATAAAGAGGGAATAATATGAGGCGGACGGATGTATTTCAAAAAGTAACGGTGTTTTTTTTAGCCTTATTTCTGACATCATGCGCCGGAGTTGACCCTGCCAAAGTAGATGTAGAGCTTCCAAAGACCAGACCCAAGACAAAGGTTACCTCTTATACAAGGGCGCTTATGCGTCTTGGTCTTATGACGGAGATATTTGATACACCACAGGTAAAAATAATGATGAACCCTATTGGAGACGAGACAGGCGCATCAGGGGCGACTGGCGCTGAGATACCCAGAGATATTACCGAAATGGTAAAAAGCGCTCTCAATTCCATTGGAGGACGCATAACGTATGTCCCATACGATCCTGCCTTTATTCAAAATAATATCGTAACAGGCTATAGTCAGTTTGAAAATAAAGTAATACCTGATATTGTGCTTACAGGTGGAATTACCGAATTTGATCGGGGGCTTGAGACAAGGGGGCAGAATACTGACCTTGGCGCTCAGGCAAAAGTGGCGCTTCCAGCAGATCTGCCTAAGGGTTTTGTAGGTCTTGATTATGGGTCAGGCGGGAAGCAGGGACTTGCGAGAATTACCCTTGACTTTAATCTTCTGGATTTTCAGACTATGACAGGTATCCCCTTGATGAATACCACCAATTCAATGGAAGTAACCAAGGCTATCAGTCAGAAGGAACTTGGCATTACCCTTTTTGGCGCATCGTTTGGGAGAAAAGGCTCTATAAAAAAGGTGCAGGGAAGACATGACGCTGTGCGCCTCCTTGTAGAGTTAAGCGTCATTCAGATGGTTGGGAAATATCTGAGGCTGCCTTACTGGGTCCTCCTTGACGAAGATGCCCAGCCTGATGAGATTATTATAAGCGCCCTTAAAAGACAATTTTTCTCCATGACAGAGGCAGAAAAGACAGCTAAGGTCCAGGAATGGCTTTATCTAATGGGTTATGATGTCCCGTTAGATGGCACATTGGATATCAAGACTAAAGAGGCTATTTCAAATGTAATCTCTGATCTCTCTCAAGATGCTGTTTCTATTGATTTTGATACCTTTATAAGGGTTTTTGAAGGCATTCCAATTACTGAAGAGACTCTGGCCAGAAGGGAGATGTTAAAAAGGATATATGCAGGGCAAGGGCAAATTACTGGAGCAGAACAGCAATATAATGGTTCTATTACAATGCAGCCATCAGAGGGTTCTAATACGCAGATGCAAAGACAGGGCGCAGAAAATGTGCAGCCTGCGCAAACAGGGACGGCAACGGGTGAAAATCAGCAGATATCCTCTCCGGAGAAACAAAGAAGAGAAAAACGGGGCATTGGAAGACTGTTAAATGAGGAAGAATGGTAATACAATGAAAAGAAAGAAGATAATAACCAGCATGATACTGTTTGTGTTGTGTGTTGTTATGGGGAATGTCTTTGCCGGGAATAAGGAGATGGTAGAAAAGCGGGTTAAAGAACTTGATAAGCTCAATAAGGAGGCAGTAAACTCTCTAATAGATATTCCAAAGGAGGGACGCATAAAAATCAAGGCTAAAGTGCATCCGTATGATCACAAAATTCAATTTGATCTCCTTGAAAAAGAAATCATTTTAAAAAATAAGGCTAATAAAGGAGAAAAAGCAGATGAATAGCCTAAAGAAGAATGGGCAATGGTTTGCGTGTATATGCACCTGTCTTATTGTCTTTATTTCTGTCCATGCCTATGCAGGCAACAAACGCATCATGACAATCAGGGCAGCCAAGGTGCTTGCTGAAAGGGCGTTAGTGGAGACTATTTACGGTCTTAAGCTAAGGGCAGTTGAAAAGGTTGAAGATATGGTGGCAACCAGCTTCAAAGGGACTACAGAGTCAAAGACCAAGGCAGTGGTCAACGGCATAAGGTTTGAAGAGGTTGTTTATGACCCTGAGCAGGACATTGCAAAGGTGATGGCCTCAGTTCAGGTTGACAAGATTGTAAATATTGACGGTATGGAGATAGACCTTGGCAATAAGGTATTTAGACGTGTTGCATTTGCTACCTCAACTCCTCAAAATGCAGGGGCGCTTAAGGCGCTGAGGGCAGCGGAGCTTGATGCATACAAACAGCTTATGAAGCGCATAGTAGGGTTTGAACTTGAGAGCCATACGAGTGTGGAAAATTATATTCTCAAGTCAGATATAGTAAAGACAAAGGTCCTTGCGACCTTGTGTCTTGCAGAGGTTACAGAGTATGGCTGGACAGATGAGGGAGACGCCTATGTAAAGATGCAGGTCAATATCGCAGACATAGAAGATGTGCTTGGGCAAAAGATACTTGGTAATGAAAAGGTCATTGAGGTTATGGGCGAAGGCGCTCAGGAAGACACCTTTAGTCAGGCTACCAAGCTGCAAGACAAAGAAAGTAACGCTCAGTTGAAAAAGACACAAGTGACAGGGGATAAAAGGCCTTAGAGGAGAAAAAGCGATGACAGACAAGGTCAGGTTTTTCTTTATGGGAGTAATATGCGCCCTGCTGTTTGTAATGCTCATTGCTGCAATTGATACAAGCGCCCCTAATTACGGTCGTTTTCAGATCAGCGCATGGGCTGGACGTTTTACAGATCTTAGTGGTGGATTTGGAGTATTTGTAGTAGATACTACCTCAGGTGAAACTCGTTTAATTTATAGCCGGGTCTATGGAAAGGGTAAAGGAAGGGTTGTTATAGATAATCTTGGAAGGCCCTTTGCTGCCTCCAGCAGATAAGTTTACCCTCTGATTATTTCAATCATCAATAAATTTAAATTGTTCTGGGGCGCTCTATTGAATGTCTTTAAGCTTAAATTACACTTTTCATCCGCACTGCTTTTTTGCTCTATTATTTTTACAACGATCGCTTTGGGGCATGACGCATTGGGGAAAAGTGGTGCCCACTTTGATTTTAGGCGATCTGTTGTAAAAATTTATGTTACATACAATTCATATAACTTTCACGAGCCATGGCAGATGAAGGGGCAAGGGCAGAGACAGGGCTCAGGGTGCATAATAAGGGGACACAGGATATTGACCAATGCCCATATAGTCAGTGACGCTACCTTTATTGAAGTGAGGCTTTCAGGGCGGGCCAAGAGATACACGGCGCATGTGGACATGGTTGGACATGATAGTGATTTAGCTACTATCACTGTAGAAGACAAAGATTTTTTCAAAGAGGCTAAACCTATTGCAATAGGAACTCTTCCGCACATTGAGGACGAGGTTACAGTCTATGGCTTTCCGCAAGGAGGCGACAGGTTAAGTATCACAAAGGGTGTTGTTTCACGGGTTGAACACGTAAATTACGCCCATAGCGGGGCGTATCTTTTGGCCTGTCAGATAGATGCCCCAATAAATTCAGGCAATAGCGGCGGCCCTGTGATCTTAAAGGGCAAAATAGCAGGGGTTGCATTTCAGGCGCTTAATGCCGCCCAATTTGACAATATCGGTTATATGGTCCCTGCCCCTGTCATAAAGCGCTTTTTAAGAGATATTGAAGACGGACAATATGAAGGCGTGCCTGAGCTTGGACTATCTATGCAGAAAATGGAAAATCCTGATCTCAGAGCATATTACATAAAGGATAAGCGCGTTAGCGGCGCCCTTGTAACAAGAATCTCACCTGACTCCCCTGCTGAGGGGATATTGGAAGTGGGTGATATAATAGTGAGAGCAGACGGCCATGATATTGCGAATGACGGCACTATTGAATTTAGATCTGGAGAGAGGACCTATTTTGGCTATCTATTTCAAGGAAGACAGCTTGGAGATAGGATAACCCTCACCATATTGAGGAACGGCAGTCTCCAAGATGTGAATATCGCCCTTACACAGCCAATTGATTTTGACAGGCTGGTGCCAAACGAAATCTACGATACTCAACCCTCTTATTATATTATAAATGGGCTTGTCTTTGAGAAATTGACCCTTAATTATCTCAAGGAGTATGGCATAGGTAATCAATGGGCGTTAAATGCCCCGACTGACCTCCTGAATCTATATCTAAACGGCATAAAGGCGAGAGAGAGGATGGAGGTTATTGTGCTGGTAAAGGTTCTGGCAGATAAAAGCAATATCGGCTATCATTCTTTTATAGATGATGTAGTGGACAGAGTAGATGGAATCAAGGTCTCATCTTTAAAAGAACTTGTCCAAATTCTAAAAGATAACAGCAGACCATACCACATACTGGAAGATATCTATGGTCATCAGATAGTCATTGGCACAAAAGGCCTTGATGTCAATAACAGAAGGATACTCAAAAAATACAGGATTAATTCTGATCGATCAATTGACTTGAAATAGTCTCGTTTTACGTAAGTTATTGAGCAGCCATGGCGCTTTCGTCTTTTATAAATTCCAGTGATACCCGCTTTATCTTAACGCCATCTGGAATACGCACATAGGTTTCAAAATCAGTATATTTGCCGGGTTTAATGAAATTGTGGCGATTGAGCCTTACCTCTGTTGAACCTGACACTTCCTGCTTTTCATTATGGAGCAGGATAAGGAGCCTTCCCTTTACTGCATAGTCACTGTGGTTTAAAAAACGTCCTGTTATCCTGATGATGCCCTGCTCCTCAAAATAGGTAGCGCTGAGGCCCTCTACTGAGTATTTGGATCCTGACACATAGTTTGTCTCGGCATGAATCATGTTGCCTATAAAGGCCGCTATAACTATAGCCCATAGCAATATCCTGAATATATTTAACATCTTATCTGTAATTTTGATTAATAATAGGTCAGAAAGGGGCTGCCCCTATTTATAATAAAATAAGGACAGCCTTATATTTAGAAACGCTATATTAGAACCGCCATACAGCTCCGAGATATATTTGATCAGAATCAAAATCTTCTAATGCCAATACCTTTTTATACCCAAGATTTAGGCTCCATGTATCAGTAGCCTGAAAATTGACCTCCATACCAATATCCCAGTATTCATCATTATCACCTGGGTCGTAGTCAGTAAGGTCAACATTCCAGATGCCAAAGGCGTTTATAGCCCACTTGGTAGCAGGAAGCCACGCAAAGTTTGCGCCTGCCCTGAAAAGATGATGATCGTTTACCTCCGTGTCATCATTCTGATATTGATAACTTATACCAACGGCGGGTATGAAGGAATCCCACTTTAACACCTTAAAACTCGCTCCAATGCCTCCGCCTACTGAATTTACATCATCATCCCCTTCATCCTCAAAATCAATGGTTGCAAAAAAATAGTTGAGGTTGGCAGTAAGGGCAAACATATATTTTTCATCTGCTACTGGAATGCGATACTGCGCAAAGAGTATGCTTCCGATCTGCTGTATGTCATCCACTGCTGAATCATTAAAGAGCATGTAGTCATAAGGCACAAAGATGCCGAATGAGGCGTTGTCTCTATCCTGAGCAAAGACTAAGGTTGTGCCATATATATCAGCTCCCTCATCAGAGTGGTCTTTGTCAAGATCAATGTTTTCATAGCGCAGCACCGGCCCAGCGGCCCTCTTTACATTCAGCACCTTGGCGTACGCCTTTGGCCTTTCAGTAGGCACTACAAGCTGACGCATAACTGTATCGCTTGCGCGACCAGTGGGGGCTATGGAAGTGGCAGTGGCAGGCGCCGTGAATACAAGCCGCTCACTGCAGTAACGCTGGTAAAGAAAGCTGTTTTGGTCCGCCATACGGCAGTAGAGGGATTGGGAGGCAAATGATACTCCATTTAAAATAAATACACTAAAAATGAATAATAATACAGTCATTAAGTCTTCTCTTTTCATATTTTTTCCTCCTTATTTATAGTAAATGTTATGACATAGCCGTTATTTTTTGAGTGGCAGTAAAAGAATGAACATTACTTTTCTCTTTTCCTAACAATTTTCTAATACTTTGTAGAACGTATTGATTTTTATCGTAAAAATCAGTATTTGTAAAGATTAAACGTGCCATAGCAATTATAATTATCCTCCCATTTAATAGTGATTACATTAGCTGATGAATTAACATTACCGCTAAATGGTACCTTTGTTCCCACATCGCCATATGCAACGCCTTTTACTTCACCATTAGCATTAATACTGCCAGATATGTTATAATTCTCTCCATAACTATCAACAGCTGTACCGCTTATCTGATTATTACTAATCTGAATATTTATATCAGCGCTACCAGCACAGTACTCGCCTGGCCTTTCACTTGTAGCCGTACCTTTCCAATTGCCATCAAAACTAGATTTTTGACTATCAGTTTGAATAACAGCTTCTTTAGCCGTGTTTTCAGTTTCCTCCTGAACCGCTTCAGACTTTTCTTCAGTATTAATCTCCTTAGCTTCTTCAATCTTAAATGTCAGTGGTTGTGAACATGCTTCAGCGCCTTCTAAGCCGCCTATACCAACCTTTATTGTATAATCGCCACTTCCTAAAGCCGAAGCTGGAAATTCAAACAGGCAAGGAACTTCACCCTGACAGTTTAAATTAAGAAAGCTCAATGGAAACATCTCATTAATTAGGGGGACTTCATTTTCGAAACAGTCATCTATAGTCAGGTATGAGTTATCACATCGAGCGTATGCTGGATTTGTGGAACTAAAAAATAGATACAAAGTCTTTAATTGATCCATATTTGAAGAAGACACCTCAAACCCAATTCTCACTATATCATCATAGCCGTAAGATGAATTTCCAACGAGTTTTACACTGATAGCCTCACCCAGTCCAAAATTGGAGAGGTTATACTCTGCAAAGTCTTTTCCAGGACCTGAATTTTGCCACCAGTTATAAAAATCTATAGGCATATCATTTCCCTCTGAAGCAATCCATTCCCATGTCTTTGTCCCATCCTTTTTGCTAACTAGAATCTTTGTGCCATGAGGCATGGGCTGATTGGTACTCTTACATGAACAAGGTGAGACAGCGCTTGATGAAGGCGGCGTAACATCATACTTTAAACCCTCTATAGTGCCATCTCCAATATCAACCCTATCAGAATGAGGATATATATTCCCCCAAATTAATTGATCTCCACTATTTATGAGCAGATGGTCTGCCTGAACTTCTGTGCTCAAAAAGCAAATGCCTAAAAATAACCATATAACTAAAATAGTCTTTTTTATCATTTCCTTATTCCCTCCTTTTAAACTAATTGACTATTGATAAAGGTCTCATCCTCCCTTAAAAATTTAAATTATTTTTATGCTCCCAAGCTCTCCCTTTGTTTATCACCCCCCTTATTTAACAATTATTTTTGGAAATCATAATGCGTTATCTATATGATTTTCAAAACCAATAAAATATTTTCCAAATTTCCATACTAAATTTACATTGTCAAGGGTTTGTTTAAATTGTAAGGGACTCTTATAGAGCTTGTCTATATTCTCTTTGAAGTTATATAGATAGCCATCTTTTATAATCTCTTGAAGCCTCTGAAGACCTATCGGAAGCTTTTTCATTAGTCCGCTCTTCCCTTATCGTGTTCGCTGTTTGTTAATAATATCCACTGGTTTATATAGATTATGTTGACATTGTAGTATTTTTTTTCGTTAGAAGAATAAACGGAATTATAATACGATACCATCTTGATATGCAATGCTTATTACCGTAAAAATACATGCAATTGTATATTTTTATGGACAGGGATGACAAGGTGCCATGCCTGAACGCCCAAATATCATTACCTTTAAGTTACTGCCTAAATAATAGGTTGATTTTTTACTCTATCTAATTTATATTTTTATAGCTTATGACAAGTTCTTATGGCTATACCCTCATTCTGACAGCACGGAGAGTTTAAAGCCTTTATCGTGTAAATTTTTTATCTATTAAATCGTAGCGTTAACTAAAATCTACCTTGTTTCAATCAAGTATGGCAGAACAGAAGAGGGTACAAATTTAAGAAAAGAGTAACGGGATCAGGCAAATGAATAAAAAATATCTTTATCTTTTTATGACTTTTTTGATTGGTATTTTCTCCTTTGTTGAAACAGCGTGGGCAGCAAAGATTATTAACGGGGCAGGGGCAACTTTCCCCTATCCCATCTATTCAAAATGGGCGCATGCATACGCTAAAGAGACAGGCGTAAGATTAAACTATCAATCTATTGGCTCAGGGGGCGGTATAAGGCAAATAAAGGCCAGAACAGTAGATTTTGGAGCGTCTGATGCCCCCCTGTCCCTTAGCGAGCTTGAAAAGGCAGGTCTTGTTCAGTTCCCAATGATAATAGGTGGAATTGTGCCTGTCGTGAACCTTAAGGGTATAGATGCCTCAAAGTTAAAGTTGGATGGTAAAACCCTTGCCGATATCTTTTTAGGAAAGGTCCGTTACTGGGACAATCAGGCAATAAAGGCACTTAATCAGGGATTAAACCTCCCTCACTTGAGGATCACTGTAGTGCATCGTTCAGATGGCTCTGGGACTACATGGATATTTTCAAACTATCTTGCGTCAGTAAGTAATGAATGGAAGAGAAAGGTAGGGGCAGCAAAGGCCCTTCACTGGCCAACAGGGGTTGGAGGAAAGGGTAATGAAGGCGTTGCAGCCTATGTAAAACGCATAAAGGGCGCTATAGGTTATGTGGAATTCGCCTATGCCAAACAAAATCACCTCAGCACAGCGCTGTTGAAGAACAGGGATG
>JALWQB010000118.1 GCA_026994795.1 Deltaproteobacteria bacterium | reverse complement strand
ATACTCATCCATCCTGTTGCAGCCACTGAAGGACATGCCTTCAGGCCAGAGATTAAGCCTGCAACTTTAATGGATATATGGAGACGGTTAAATGATATTTGACAATCAGAAAGGACAGGCGTTAAGCTCGTATCTTACAGAAAAGAATTATATATTTATGGTGTCCTGCAACTGTTATCCAGACCTTGAGGGACTTAAAAGCTGGGCATCCAGTCTGGATGAAAACATCCCGCCTGAGGACCTTCAGATTATTGTCTCGCCTCTTATTGAGACCTATACAGGTTATAAGGTCATATTGGCTATAGAGCGTGATGTGGCTAAAATTCCAAAACTTGGAAGCGATTTAGAGCCCGTCGTATTTCCTTATGCTGCATTACTAAACAAAATAAAGGAATGTGCCGTTAAGGAAGAATTAACTTTGTATATAGATGAGGCCCCTTCAGAGGTTACTATTATTACCGTTGCAGGTAAGGGCATGGTTCAAAGCGCTATTTTCCCTGGAAGGATTGACCATAATACTATAGAGCCTCGCCTTGCGTCAATATTTCCTGAGATGAAGCACAGCCCGATTGCTCAGGTTATAAAGATACAGTCAGAAGATGATTATAAGATGGATGAAGCCCTTTCTATGGTAAGCTACTGGAGACTCATTCGCAATCATCAGGCTAAAGACAGGCTCATTAAGTTAAATTGTGTAGCCTCTGCTGCCTTATGTCTTTTAACAGTCTTTTTTATATGGAAAATTTCAACTCTTTTTGAAAATAACATTAAAATATACCACTTAACATCTCTTAATCAAAAGCTAACTTCACAAATAGAGCAATATAAGAGACAGATAGGTAATATTGAGGCAGCGCTTCAGCTTGATGAGACAGAGCGCAGGATAAATGATATTGCTTCCCTTCCAGACTGGCTAAAGGTTGCAAGAGGACAGGACTTTATAAGCATTCCTGTTGAGATACAGGAACAAATTAAGGGACGCCGTTTTTTGGTCCTGTCTCCTGAAAGCTCTATTCAGTTTATTAAAATCAAGAAAAGGTGGCCTGATTCTATTTTATTGCCGTCAGGTTACATTATCTTGATATATTGACTGGATCAAATCAAGCAGTTCTTTATCAATGCTCATAAGCGAATCCATATCCGTGGTAGTAAGGATATGCTTATATAACTTATGCGCCCTTTCATCTATAGCGGTTTTAGCCGCCCTTTCTATATGTCCTTCAATGAAATCCTGCAGATAAGAGCTTATGCCCATATTGTGCCAGTCCTGGGCTATTTCTGTTAGAAGGTCTTTATCAATATTGAAGCGGTTTTTTTGTTTTAGCATGCGGGATATCTCCCTTACAAAAACAGATTCTTTTTTCTCAGGCTTCTTATCAACCTTTTTCCCTTTAAGGATAAACAATTTTTCAGGAGGCTTCTTTACAGTGGCCTTTTTAATTTTGCCCCACCTTACTTGTTTGCCTTTAATCAAAAATGCTTCTCCGATTTCAAGCCCTGTAAGGTCAACAGTTCTCAATGCTGACCGTTCATCAAGCCTGAAAGACCCATCAGTTCTTATAGAAAGGTCATTGGCCTTTGCCCCTGCTGCCATAAGCATAAGCTCTTCTCCAGCCCTGTCCTGCATTATTTTAGCGGTCTCAGTATCTTCAATTTTCATAAGTATTTTGAGGTTTGTGTTTCCTATGCCTGCCCTTGCCTCGCCTACTGAGAAGTCAAGCCATCTGGCAAGCTCTTGAAGGCTTACAATAACGCCTATTCTTAAAGACCTCAGTTGAGCAAGGATAGTATCTAATCCTTTTACCGGATAAGAGCCGTATTCATCAAAGATAGCGACATGGGGCACAAAAGGTCTGAGGGCAAGCACCCTTTTTTCAATCTCATTTCTATTGCCTACAACATCCTTTCCTAACAGTCTATCGCTTGCCATTTTTATGGCTGAGACCATCATCTGGCCGAGTTGAGACAGCGTAGAGCTTGATTTTGACAGAGACGGGAGAAGAACATAGAGAAATCTGCCGTTAGTTATGACATCCGTCATTACTATTTCTGGCCTGTCGGTCTTAAAGATTGGCCCGTAAGTGCCTCCGAGAAGAGAGAGAACCCCGCTCCATTGCTGGACAGCAAAATTATGCTGGCTTACTACATGCTCTACATCTCTTGATTTTTTCTTTTTGTTATCAAGCAGTTCTTCCCATTTCCCCAGGTGATTAAGATAAACTAACAATTCCTCTCCAATGGGTCTTTGAGTCTCTTTATCTACTGCGTCAATATGGTTATCTTTAATGAGGCGTCCTAATTGCAGCACATAATTTATTGAGAGTATCCTGTTAATGTCCCATATATCAAATATTCTGCTCTCTTTTTTAAAGAAGACATTAAGGATATTGATTTTTTTGTCATTGTTATCCCTGTTCCAAACCAGTATATTGATAAGGCATTTCATAATGAGCTCGCCGCGTTTTCTAAAGTATTCTGCGCTGTCTCCGCTCCCTGCGCTTTTTGCAGGGGAGAGAAAATTATTTAAAAGCTCAGAGCAAAAATCAGCATCTCCTTCAACAAAGGGATTAAAGGTATTAGATTGTAAGGGATTGAGAAAATTTAAGACCAGAAGGTCGTCTATTCTGTCTATTTCATTTAGAATAGATACTACATCCATATAAGTATCAAGGACATCAGATTTTCCGTCAATAAAGGTGCTGCCCCCGCCAAGAAGCCCTACTGACCTTAACAGCTTGCGAATAAGGGTAGTTTTTCCTGACCCTGTTGTGCCAAGTATCAGTATGTGCCTTACAAGCGTTTTAAAATCAACAAGCAGAGGCAGGCCATATTCGTCATACCCTAAGAATACAAAGGGGCTGTTTTTTTGAGGCTTAATGAACCAGTCAGGCTTATTAGCTGAAGCAATCAATTTAAGGGCGCTTAACAGGGCAGGGGGCAGAAGCCCAAGCTCAGGGTGTCCTGTAAAGGATGCAAGCATTGGGATGGTAGAGCTGAACGGCAATGTCCATGTCAACATGCTGTCAATAAGCTGCCATGTTTGAGGCTCTATTATCTGGGGCTTAAATGATATAGTTTTCATTTAACCTCTTGCAAAAGGCAGATTGGCCCTTAAAAATTCTACCGGCGCCGAGAATTGCACGCCAAATATCCTCATTACCATTGAGGGAGTGGCTACTATCATGGCAGCTAACGGAATAATCACGATAAACGGCAGAAACCATGACATAAGCCACCCCATTATGCTTGAATCATAAGAAATAAATGACAGTATAAGTGGCTGAAGCATATTTACATAAAGATACCGGCAGAACATAGCGAGAAACCATGTCCCTATGAATACAAATGGAATTACAGTAATAGCGAGAAATGCCCGTCCAATCTCAAAAAGAGACTGAATGCCGTAGTCCCCCCAAAAGCCCATGAATATACGAAGAGGCATTATAAGCGCATACAGCAACATCAAGGCTATATATGAGAGAATCCCTATATAAAAAGATATAATAAGCCCTGAAGCAAAGGCGGAATCAGCGATAAAAGGCTTTATATAATCTGCAATAAGCCCAAATATTAAGCCTACGCCACCTCCTTTTCCCATACTGAGAGCGAGGTTTTTTGCTGAGAGCAGTGCAGAGCGCAATCCTTTGGCCACAACAGCAACCCCGCCTGCAACTGATGAGAACAGGCTGTTAAGCCAGCCTTTAGAGCCAGTTTGCTGAACATATTTTTGAGCGTGTTCATCTGACTTTTGCTCAAGGTGCCGTCCCATTTTAAAGGCTAAATCCTGCTCTGCCATAGCAGTAATGCCAAAAGTGATTGGAAGATAAAAAAATGCTATTGAAGGACGCATTTGAATCTCAGCAGCAATCATTGAAGCTCCAGAGTTAGATGCTATTTTATTGAAAGAGTCTCTAAATTGACCCTCAGTATCTTTTACAGGGTCAAGCAATCCCATGTCTGTTCCTATTGCTTTGGCTTGTCTTGCTATATCAGTTAATATGCCGGGGGGCTCAGGGTTTTGAATGCCTTTTTCCACATAGCTTTCTACCATCTTGCCTGCCCAATTTGTGCCGAGCTCATAAGATACCTTTAATAGATACCATGAGGTAGGATACCGCCCGTCCATATCTACGCTAAATGGCAATGAATAATTTACAGGCATTATAAGCCATAAGACTGCAATAAGTTGAAGAAATATCTTCATAGTATCAAATATCAGCTTATGAGTTAAATTTCCTTCAAGAAATACTTTTAAAAAACGCACCATATTATACCACATAATAAAGAGAAAGAGCCCCAGATACAGCCAGACCACAAACTTAAATATTCCCATTAAGACGGAGAGAAACATTTTAGAGGATGCTTCTGTAACTGAAGCGGGATTAAAGATTGCGTCAATGGTATCAACAAACCACTTAATTCTGTTTAAATCTGTCATTTTTTAACTTTTTATAGGGCATTCTTTTGCCTGCTAATCTGCATCTTTTGACGCAGGCCATGCAAATCACTTTGCATCTGATGTTTAACGGCAGTTTAAGGCAGCGTTTAAATCGTCTTTCCATGTCCTAAATGAGCAATTCGTCAAGGTAAGTCCCTGTCTCAAGGGGCTGAAGCTCTTTATTATTTTGTTCCTGATTAGGGCTTTTATTCTGCTGTTCCTGTCTTTTATAGGTTGATTTAATATCGTCTTTTTTTTCTATTTGCTGCTTTACAGGCGGTTTTTTGTCTTTTAATTGAACATTATCTTTTTGGGCTGGCGGTATTTCTTTTTGTTTATCTTTAGTGTCAGCTTCACTTTTAAGCGGATAAGCTCTGATGAATGCTTTAACCGCTTCAAGTATAATTGATGAGCGCTCCCCCTTTTTAAAGCTCGTAAGAAACATATAGACCTCGGGGTCTTTTTGAGCAGATACTGAGAAAGTAAAGGTTTTCCGTGTCATTTAGCGTCAGTCAGCGTCAAATATTTTGCCATCCCTCTTGCGGACGACCAGAATGGCTCATCCGGGATAGTTAAATTAAAGGGAATTGCCTCTGACAGCACATCTTTAAAAAAGGAAGCGCCCCCGCCTACTATGTAGGTAATATCAGGAGAATACTGTTTAATGAAATTAACCAGTTCTTTCTCAATTTTTGTCCTGAATACTGTTTTTGAAGCCTCTTTTATATAAGGGACAAGATTAATGGCCTCTCCTCTTATTATAACGGCATCTGATTGCCTTAAAATGGCCTCTCTTATCTTTGACTGCTCTCTCATCTCCAGGACACCCATTTCATTTTCAATCCTGACTACGATGTGTTTTACGCAATCGTGAACTCCGGCCAGATGGCTTTTTATGCTTTCTTCATCCGCAGAGCCATCCTTTAAAAAGGCAAAGTCAACAGTGGATGACCCAAAATCTATAACCCCTATATCCATGTTTCTGACATCATCAATCAATTTCCCTGTCTCATCTATAGCAATATCGCAATAAGACGATATGCCTTCAGGAAGAATGGCAAACTGAACGATATTGACTGTATGGTCATTTAAAGTAAAAGGTCTTGAAAGGCATTCTTTAAGGGTTTCTTTTTCAATCGTATCTGTCCTCGGGGGAAGACATAA
>JALWQB010000117.1 GCA_026994795.1 Deltaproteobacteria bacterium | reverse complement strand
CAAAACCCCACTCACGCCAAAAAGCTTTTTTCTATATACGGAATAGGGCTTGTCCAACAAACGGTTCAGATTGTGGTTCGTTCGCTTACGCTCACTCACACAATCTAACCTTATTCGTTAGCTTTTTCTTTTATATTCCAATAAATTATGCAACCTCAACCCTTAAGGTTTTCCCTAGTGCCTGAGCGATTTTTTCCAGTGTAGACAGCTTTATATCTTCTGCATGATTTTCAATTCTGGATATAGCTGATTTTTTAGTACGGAGTTTTTGAGCAAGTTCTTCCTGAGTTAAGCCCACTTCTTCTCTGGCTAATCTTAGCATCGCTCCAATTTTAAATTGTTGATATCCAGATTCGTAATGAGTTGCAAAATCAGGATCAGTTGCTTTACGCTTTTCAATGTATTTTTGTATATCGCTCATTTTTTACATCTCCTGGAGAAATAATCTCTTTTTCTATCCTCTGCTAATTTTATTGCTTGTTGAGGTATTTTTTGCGTCTTTTTATGAAAAGCATTTGTAAGAATAAACTGATTTGGGCTATCCCAAAAGCCTAAAATTCTAAAGTTGTTCCCTCTTAAAATTATTCTTATTTCCCAAATATCAAGCGATAAAGCCTTATTAGCCTCCTCTTCTATTCTTAACCTTATCTTTCGCCTCATCCCTCGCCTTATTCTTACCTTTATCTTTGGCCTTATCTTTAAGTATGTCTTTTGTCTTTTTCCTCTTCCACTCCTTTACTTTTTGCGTGCCTGCGCGCCTTATCACCTTTTTAGCAGGTCTCTTTCCTACCTCGCCCATATTGCTTATATCTATCATTCCACCTGATAACATACCTGAGAAGTCTATAAACTGACCTGGCTGTATATCTTTATAACTCTGGGAATCAAGCTTTAATGGAAGTGTCAACATACCGCTTAAGGACTGGAATGTGGCAGTGCCTCCTTCTTCATTTATATCCTGTATCGTCCCCCTCATCTTTACCCTGCGGTTATTAAACACCAATATTGCAAGGGCATTGTTCTCTTCTCCATAACTCTGTGTCAGCACCCTAACCGGGGCGCCGACAACTAACTTATCCTTAGACAAATAGGGACTGACAAGAGGACCCCTAAATTGCCTTATCCTTGTATTTTCCTTAAGGGTTACGGTTATGCCGTTTACAACAATGGAATCCTCTGATACATCTTCAATCCTTCCCCTTATCTTCATAGTAGGCCCTTGAACTATCCGCTTTACAAAATACCCCGTCTCTTCTGAATAGCCTACCCTTACATGGACATTATTAAGGTCAAGCTTGTCTATAGTAGTCGCCATCCCGCCTGAGCCTATGATCTCAGTCACCATAGGAGCGCCATCTTCCTCTGTTAAGACATCAGCGCTTATCCCGCCAAATGGAACTGCACCATTCTCTTCATCATAGTCTATAGGCCCATCCCATACAATATCTGTCTTAAATGGCCTTCTAAGCCTCTTCATTACAAGCCCCTTTGAGCCAAGGGCAGCCTCTATCTCAACAATATCACCCTCTTCTATCTCTACTCCCTCCTCTTCACTCTTCTCAGAGACATCTTCTGAAGCTGCCTCTGCCTCTTCACTTACTGTCTCCATAGTCTCTTCAGATGCCTCCTCAGTCTCGGTTGAAGTCTCAGCCTCTACATCAGCAGTCTCTTCTTCTTCAGACCCTTCATCCTCACCTGACACCTCAGCAGTCTCTTCTGTAACCTCAGTAGCTTCAACGGCCTCTGTCGTCTCTTCAGTCGCTTCTTCAGTTGTCTCCTCGCTTGTCTCTTCTGCTGCCTCATCAGGGGCCTCATAAGATATCGCCTCATCAAGGGCATCTTCACTGTCTGCATCCTCTTCAGTCGTGTCGTCAATAGTTACAGTGATATTCATATCACCAATATCTACAGTTACACTATCTTCACCTACGTCCACAACCTCGCCGCTAACAGTAAGTTCTTCCTCTTCTTCAGCCCAAACATTTCCTGAGCTAATCGGCAAAAAGGCACAAACCGCCAAAAATAATAAACCCGCTAACCAATAATGAATTTTTTTCATCATTAAACGCCTCCTTTAATTTATTAATGCCCATATAGGCTGGACATATTGTTTTTGAGGACAGCGGCCATTTTCTGATATAAAGGGCTTTACCTTCCCTCTGCAACATCACCCCTTACAACCTCTATAGCCCCTTTTCCATCCCTCTACAACCTCTCCTCTACCCGCTCCCAGATATGCCGTAGTCTTTAATCTTATATATCAGGGCAGGCAGGCTAATTTCAAGCAGCTTGGATGCCTGCGTCTTATTCCATCCTGTCGCCTGCAATGCCCTCTGAATCAACCTGATCTCCAATGCCCTGCTGCACTTTTTGATTGAAAGGCTCATGTCATCTATATCCATAGACTTTATATGCTCATGAGCGCCGACATGCTCTATGATATATGATGGAAGGGCGGCCTTATTTATATATTCATCATCTGACACAATTGCCGCCCTTTCTATGACATTTTCAAGTTCTCTTATATTGCCGGGCCATGAATAATTGAGCATAACCTCCATTGCCTCTTTGCTTATCTTTTTAGGAGACATTTTATGCCTTTTACAGCACTTTTTAATAAATTTCTCTGAAAGTCGAGGTAAGTCTTCTATATGCTCTCTAAGAGGCGGCAGGTTTATCTTTACTACGCCTATTGCGTAAAACAATTCTTTTTTAAAGTCTCCCTTTTGTATAATGCCCTCTAACCCCTTAGATGTTGCGCATATTACCCTAATATCCGCCCTTGTAACTCTACCGCTACTATGATGCTCAATAACCCTTTCATTTATAAGGTTTAATAGTTTTATCTGCATAGGCAGAGAGAGATTGGAGACCTCATCAAAAAAGATTGTGCCCCCATCAGCTTTTATGACAGGGCCATCCTCACCAAATACCTCTTTCTCAAACAAATCATCTTCCAGCCCGTTACACGCAACCCACGTAAAGCTGTTATATTTTCTATTGCTGTTATAGTGGATTGCCTTCGCTACCCGTTCCTTGCCAATGCCGCTCTCTCCTGTAATGAGGACAGGGGCGTCATAACGAGATGCCCTTTGCATAATCTCAAATGCCTCTTTTAGAGATGGAGAACTGGTCTCAAGCTCTCCAAAGGTATAAAGCTGGGCTATTTCCTCTTTTAATATCTTGTTCTCAATGGTTAAAATACCTTCTTCCTCACCATGTCTCAATGTAAACAGCAACTGACCATCCTTGGGAGGCTTTTGAATATAATCCCTTGCGCCTATGGACAGCGCCTCAAGCGCAATATCAACATCGCCTGCGCTATCAGTCGCAATAAAGTGGCCATCAGGACATAAAGAAACACCCTTTTTAAGAAAGGACAACCCGCTGTCTTTATTATCAAGGCTAAATATTACATGGTTAAACCTTGAATTGCGAAGAAGGGCAATGCCATCATCTTCCTTTTCTGTAATCCTGACCTCATACCCATTTTTTTCAAGAAGCTGTCTAAATGAATCCTGTAGTCCCTTGTCTTTTTCTATTATTAATATTTTATTTTTCAATGTCTGACTCCTTTACTCCTTGATGAAATTTATGGATTTATTATCCCCTTGTTTCATCCCATCTCCCTCTTATGCTCTATAATAATAAATTTATACAGGATATTTCAAGGCTTGGCAAGAGAAGACTTGCCATTGCCCCAAGAGAAAGAAACGGCCCAAACGGTATCTTGGTAGCCCTTCCCCCTTTTTTAATGGCTATTATGCCAATACCCCAAATAGAACCGGTAAACGCCCCTATAAATAACACAAATGGTATTGCATCCCAGCCCAAAAATGCCCCTATCATAGACAGGAGCTTTACATCCCCAAGCCCAAGCCCTATCTTTTTAGTCGCGACATAATAACCTACCAATACAATAAAGAGTATTCCACCGCCTAAAAGAGCGCCCAAAATGGAGCTTATAACATTATGAGATGGAACATCTAAAATATATGAGCCAGCTATTCCAGTAAAGATGCCGCTTATAGACAGCTTGTCCGGGATTATCTGAAGCTCCATATCAATAAATGAAATAATTAATAATATTAGAAAAAATACAAGATAATAGCAGAATATGATTGATATGCCAAATTCTGCATATAATCTCATAGTAATTAGAGCCGAGATCGCCTCTGCCATAGGATATTTAATGGAAATAGCTTCCTTGCATCCCGAACACCTGCCCCTTAAAAAGATATAGCTTAAAATAGGGATATTTTCCCGCCACCTAATTGCGTGCCCGCAATGGGGGCATTGAGAAGACGGCGATATTATAGAGAGCCCCCTTGGTATCCTATATATGCATACATTTGCAAAACTGCCGAGACATGCGCCGAAGAAAAACAATAAAATATTTACCAAGGTAATGGGCAAGGTATTTAACATGTTGAGCATAAACATAATCTTCATAGGGATATCGTAAGACCTAATCTCTTACATTAAAGAGCCTTACGGCTTGTATCATCTTGAAAGGGAAAGGTTAGAAGCCTTACCTTTTTCTGTAATGCTGCATTTAGGTATTTATCATTAAGCTGCGCCATTGTTTCTAAGCATTTAATAAATTCAGAGAACAGATTGTAATAAATATCATGCTCTCTTGAAAAACGAGGCTTTACAAGCTGTACGCCCATCCCGCCGTCACTGTCCCTTATGTGTTGTATATAGCCTTTAAGGGAAATAACCCCTATAATCGGCAGCTCTAATAGGATATCCTTTATAATGCCAGGCGTTACGCTTACATCCGCCTTGATATAACACCCATCCAGAGATATATTCTCAGTTATACCTAACACCCCATCATCTACGATATAAACCCTCAACTTTATGGAATAACGTTGAGTCCGTCTTCTCTCTGGCATATTGCCTCCCTTAAGCTATATTATATAATTATACCAATAATACCTTACAACACCCAAAACTTAAATTTAAATTAACAATAGCATGGATATAAAATTATGACAAATTATAATTTTAGGGTATTGATAATAGACGATGAGCCTTCAATAACAAGGCTTTTAAGCCGTATATTAAAGAAAGAGGGCTATAATGTAGAAACTACCACATCTTGTAAAGATGCAATGTCCAAAGTGCGCTCTTTTGCCCCTAATTTAGTAATTTCTGACCTTAAAATGCCAGAGATGGATGGGCTGACGCTGTTTGACAGGATAAAGGCCGATGGCTTCTCAGGGGACTTTATAATACTCACCGCCTACGGCACTGTAGAAAATGCTGTTGAGGCAATGAAAAAAGGGGTGTTTGATTACCTTATAAAACCATTAAGGGACCCTGATGAACTGAGGGTAATCGTCTCAAGGGCGCTGGAGCATCAGAGGCTTAGGTCATCAGAAAAGATACTGGGACAGAGGCTTTCAGAGGAGCTTCCGCCAACCAATGTAATCTTTGCCGGCATGGAAGAGGTATGGGAACAGGTCTCCAATGTGGCATCAACTGACGCCACAGTGCTGCTTCAAGGCGAAAGCGGCACTGGCAAGAGCCTTATAGCAAAGGTTATTCATGCGTTAAGCAAAAGAAAAGGGCCTTTTGTAGAGATAAACTGCGCTGCAATCCCTGAAAATCTTATAGAATCAGAGTTATTTGGCCATGAAAAAGGGGCATTTACAGGGGCGCACAAACAAAAAAAGGGGAAATTTGAACTGGCAAACCTTGGGACTATCTTCTTAGACGAGATAGGGGAGATGCCGCTTGGCGCACAGTCAAAGCTCTTGCGCATACTGCAAGAAAGGGCATTTGAAAGGGTTGGAGGCGCTGTTACCTTAAAGACTGACGCAAGGATTGTGGCGGCGACCAATCAGGACATTCAAGAAAGGATACGGGATAGGCTATTTAGAGAAGACCTCTATTACAGGCTTAATGTATTTCCAATCACCCTGCCTCCACTTAGAAGGCGCAAGGAGGCGATAAGCATTATTGGGGCGTATTTTATTGAGACAATATCCAAAAAGGTGGGGCGCTCTCCAAAGGATATGAGCGGGCAGGACTGGGAGATGTTAAAACTCTATTCATGGCCGGGGAATATAAGGGAGCTCCATAATGTTTTAGAGCGTGCAGCCATACTAAACGCCTCCCCTTCTAAGCTAATAACTGATACCCTGAAAACTGCCCCCAATAATACGGCGCAAGACCCTTTAATATCAGGAATGTCCCTTCAAGAGGCAGATGGGATGGATACCTCATCTGACGGCTCTAATAATGTAGGGGATAACGATGTCAGGCCGCTTAAAGAGATAGAGAAGGATGCTATTAAAAAGGCTCTTAAAAAAACAGGGGGACACAGAAAAAAGACAGCAGAGATACTGGGGATTTCCATCCGCTCTCTTCATTATAAGCTAAAGGAATATGGGCTTAATTGACAAGTTAAATCTCCGCAGTAAAAACAGCGAATAAAAAAGAGGGACTAAATATGGGGAATGTATTTAACTTATTGAAAAAAATAAAAAATGAGACAATAATAAGGCAGGACTGAATATAGGGCTTGACTTTTTAAGGATGGGTATTTAAACTTCTTTAAAGTTCAACTGAACTTTGTTGACCTCCTGTATATCATAAATAGGCGCTGGGGGATCGTCTAACGGCAGGACAGCAGACTCTGGATCTGCTTATCTAGGTTCGAATCCTAGTCCCCCAGCCATCCCTCTTTAGAATTTAATTGGCTTATCAATAACTTTAAAAATCAGTCATGTCTCCTTTTACCATTCCGTCTCTATCTCCAGCAACAAAATCAAGCTCGGCAGCCTGCGTAAAGTTTCCTGTAAAAATTGTAGCTCCTGTGGGCATACAAGCATTATTATCTTCATAATATTTATAAGATTGCCCAATTTTTAGGGTAGCATAAACAGTATCAGATAAGTTATTAATACAGTTTCCAGAACCAATTGGTATTTCAATGCTGTCTGGAAGAATAAAATTTCCGGTCCCTCCATACACTTTAATAAAAGTATTATCGCTTGAGCATAAACGAGACATAAGCTCATTTATAGTCAATTCTGCAACTTGATCATTATAAGGTCTTGATTTATCAAAACCTGTAGCTTCCATCTCATATTCTCTGTCAGTATCGGCATTTTTACCTGTAAGATTAGGATAACTCGCACCTTCAGCCAGTTCGCTGTCAGAGATTATAATCGCAGCTACAGAGCGTCCCAATGGATTTGAACTTGCGTCAGTGTCTATTTGTCCATTATCATTAGTATCGCTTGTAGATGTTACGCATGGCAACACCGTATTCGCCCCAGTATCTGCCTGATGTAAAGATATCTCATATAACACAGCGCAAATATTACTATTATTAGTAGTCGTTAATGCATTATTAACATCATATCTAAGACGTTGGCCCCATGGGTCAAGCCCATTAAACAATAGGGTCATCCATGGCAAATAGCAGGGTAACTCTTGACAATTTGTATATAATTCGTCCTTATCTTCATATCCATCTCTTAATCTATCAGTATATGGAAGCCTTCCGTGTGACATAGCATAAGAAATAATGGCCTCTTTTGCTGCTATGAGATGAGTTTTAGTGGCTTTATAACGATCAGCAATATATTGAATTTTTAACAAACCAATAGTTGCCGCTAACAACATTCCCATTATTGCAAATACAATTGCAAGCTCCACTAATGTAAAGCCGTTACAATTATAAGTATTATTGAGCTTCATAATTTTCCCCTTCCTATAATAACTAAGGGAGTTATGCAACTGAAAATATACACTTAAAATAGCATAGAGGATAGGCATTGTAGCCTTATATGATTGACATTGTTAAAATGGCCTATCCCCTGCTTATTTTCTACTACATTTAATATTTATTTTACCTATCCAAATAATTACTATTAAAATTTTTGACATATTTAAATGTTATGATTTTTTTGTAATATTTAACATTAGCGATCTGTCCCATCTCCATATATTGCTCCATTTTTATTCCCTGCAAAATCAATTTGGGCAGCCTCTGTAAAGGTTTTTGTAATATAAGACCCATTACAAGAGTTACTATTTTTATAATATTTATAAGATTGGCCAATTTTTAAGACTACATAGGGAGTAGTAGACAGATTGATACATTTTCCAGAACTAAGTATTTCTATGCTATCACCTCCTTGAGACTGATCTCCGTCCTGATTATCATCCTGGCCATTGCCCTGACCGCCATTGCCCTGACCGCCATTGCCCTGACCGCCATTGCCCTGACCGCCATTACCCTGACCGCCATTGCCTCCATGATGTCCATGATTGCAATTCCCATGACTTCCAAAATTCCACCCCCAACCATGTCCATGTCCATGTCCATTATCATCTTCATCCTCATCCTCATCTCCTTCACCATTTCCATTTCCATTTCCATTCCCAGTCCCAGTCTCTTCTTCGTCAACCTGACTGCCCTGTTCCTCAGTATGGCCATATAGTTTAATAAAAGTATTATCATTTGAACATAAACGAGCCATAAGCTCATTTACAGTCAATTCTGCAACTTGGTCATTATAAGGTCTTGATTTATCAAAACCTGTAGCTTCCATTTCATATTCTCTGTCAGTATCGGCATTTTTACCTGTAAGATTAGGATAACTCGCACCTTCAGCCAGTTCGCTGTCAGATATTATAACTGCAGATACAGAGTAACCCAATGGATTTGAGTTTGTATCAGTATCTATCTGTCCATTATCAATAGTATCGCTTGTGGATGTTACGCATGGCAAAACCGTATTTTCTTTATTATCAGTTTGATGTAAAGAAATTTCATATAATATAGCACAAATATTACTATTATTAGTAGTTAATAAGTAATCATTCACATCATATCTCAGATGTTGGTTCCATGGGTCAAACTCCTTAAACGATAGGGTCATCCATGGTAAATAGCAGGGTTTATAGCCACAACTTTTATCCAATGTTACAGTATCTTCATATCCATCAGTTATATTGTCATCATTTCCATCAGTATATGGAAGCCTTCCATTCGTCATTGCAAAAGCAATAATCGCTTCTTTTGCTGCTTTAAGATGAGTTTTAGTGGCCTTATAATGACCAGCGGTATTTTGAAGCCTCAATAGACTAAAACTAGCAGCAAATAATATCCCCATTATTGCAATTACAATTGCAAGTTCTACCAGTGTAAACCCTTTATTATTGCTGTGGACATTATGAAGTTTCATAGTTTATATCCTCCCTTTTTTATTTTTTTATAGTGTTAACTTTATTTAAAAGTATAATTGATTGGCGATATAATTACAATGGATTAATTAGCTCTTTTTCTAATGATTTTATTTTTTCTTCCAAGAAGTTTTTGACATTTTCTTCTTGGATATGCGTCAGCGCCTCTTTCATATAAATAAGGGCAAGCCGTTTTTTGCCTAAGGAAAGCAACATATAAGCAGGCAAATCCTTTAACCAATCCGGCCCTCCATAGAGAACCGCCCGTTTAGATGCTATATCATAAAACTTATAGGCATCTTCAAGGTCATCTTTTACAATACGGCTTATAAACCCTACTCTGAATGGTATTTCCCAGTTGTGCGGCAGGTCATAAACGCCCTTTTTCAGAAAATTGAGCGTCATATTAACTGTATCATATCTGTCATATAAGAGATACATCACTATCGCGTAGGGGAATACGCTTTTGGGGTTGAGATAACGGGCAATGTCAAGAGAGCTTATAACCTGATTAAAATTAATTTCAGCTAATCTATATTTTATCCCTATGCCTGATAAAAGACCTATGTCAAAACAGTAGAGCAAAGAGGTAAATGAATTTTTATCTACGGCAAACACCTTGATAAAGCTCTTGTCAACAGGTATGATTTGCGTTGAAAATCTTTTGTTTGTATCTTGTAAGTTGGCTATATAGTAACTAAACGCCTTTTTATATCCTATATGGAGAAAGAGGACACCCAACAATATAATGTATGATAGAATCTTTTTATAGGAAAGGGCAGACACCGTCGTGAGTCTGCCCCCCTTTTTTTTCAGAATTATCATCACTAAAATTTATTCATTTATAAGAAATCCATCTAACTTCTCTGAATTATTATACCAAGCTGACTTAGTAGTTATATCAGTCGTGCTCGTTTTAATCCCTTTTACTTTACCTACAGCAGCATTTGGAGTGCCATCCATAAGTCTATCTATATAAGTACAAATATCTGCTCCTATATCACGGTCAGAACAAATTTTTGAACCATTCCTCCTAGCTCTCAACGCTACCCCAGTAGTAATATAAGCCTCACTAAAATTGTCTCTTCCACCTGAAAATTTTTTGAAATATATAAATTGGTCATCATATCTTAGTCCGTCATCATCAAGGTCAGGAAAATCTACTCCTCCATAATAATAAATACAACCACCATTCGTATTATTGATATATATCTGAGGAGTTCCTCCAGTGGGGATATCATGAGCATCACATGTATCATCATCATCATTATATAAATCAGAACTACCTAACTCGGTATAATCTGGCAAATACCCCAATTTATCTTGTAAAAGATTAGTTGCTGTTATGACGCCCTGAATTTTACCCTTAAAAAAACTTTGAAGATAAGAACTCCTCATAAGATCCTTTCCTTTTAATGCGCCTGCTAGCAAAAGTCCTATAATAACAAGAACTATTGCCAGCTCCACTAAGGTAAAACCTCTTTCCTGCCTAAACTCTTCCTTTAATTTTTCCATACTGTTTGCCTCCTTTTTATTGTTAGTTAAGTTTTAGTTTTTTCTTGCTTCCAAGCCCATTATCTACTAATGATATAAACGATATATATATGATGAGATATGAGATATGAGCTTGAGCTTTTAGTTATACTATATGGCCATAAATTAAATAGTTCAACCCCCTTTTAATAATTCTATTTAAGGGTTGTCAAAAAATTTGACACCCTGTTTTTTGAAAGGCATATAAATTGCATTTGGGGGATTAGGCAAAATGCCCTTACGAGAAGGCGTATTGACCCGCCATTTTACTATACAAAGAGTCAGAAATTTTAGAGGCAGAAAAATTGATTTCAGAATTAACAGAAAGGATGGAGAAAGATGAGATTTGAGGAAGAGTATGGTATCTGGCAAATGTTGAGGGTCTCTATTTTTTGTCTTGACATTGGTGGGGACAACATCACTTCTTAGCGGCGTGGAAGCCGTTTTTCTTAAAGTGTGTCGGAAACTGTATCCTTACTGTAGTACCAAAATTTGGGCCGCTATCTATTGATATTGTCCCATTATGTTTTTCTATCACTTGTTTTATAAAGGGAAGGCCAAAACTTACAGGCCGTTTCCTCCCATATTTATCCGTCTCTCGATTATTTCTGAATATATTGTCAATAGTTTCTTTTGATATCCCAGGGCCTGTATCACTTATCTCAATGGCCACCCCCTCACCCCAGGTCTTAGTCATAATATCAATGGCGTCATCAGGGGAGCAGGCCTCTATTGCATTTTGAATAAGGTGTCTTATGCTTAATTCCAATATCTCTTTATGTCCTTGAAATAGCAGGGGAGACTTACATAGATTTAAGCGGATCGCTATCCCCTTTTTTTGCGCAGTCTCTTTTTTAAAATTAAAACAATCTCTTACTATAGAATTCAGGTCTAATACCTTAAAAGTATGGGTCTGTCTTGAGATCAGTTCTTCAAATCTCTTGACTATATCTTCTAATCTTGCTGCCTGCTCTAATAAGCTCGGGATATAAGTTGAATTTATGGAAGAATTAGTTCCACTTTTCCCAGTTGATAGCCTCCTTACAAGGCCGCCGATCACTGTAATTGGATTTCTTATTTCATGGGCAAGGTCTAAAATTATCTCTGCCCTTGTCCTTTCACCTGCAAGCTGGTTCATCTGCTCATTCAGCCTCAAAAGCTCCATTGAGGTGTCGGATAATTTCCTTTGCTCTCTTTTCATCTTACTAAAAATTTTTAGGGCGCGCCTAAAGAACAGAGTTACAGACGCCATAAAGACCATTGTAATGCTGTTAAACGCCCCGCTAAACGGAGAGACCCTATGCCATAACTCGCCCTTATTAGCAAATAATAATATATGTTTTAAAATGTGCCCAATTGAACGCGATATACCAAATAAAAATAGAGAAATTGCAAGCATATAAAGATATGCGCTTATAATTTCATAAGAATTATCTTTATTGAGCCTTGAAAGGTTGCGCATCATTAAAAAGGCGAATACAGCGAATATTGCTGTTCCGCTTATATCTGAAAACATTAATAAGGCGTTTTTGTCCATTAACTTTAACCCTTAATCTTTATCTCTATCATACATCAGTCTGGGGTCATTATCTAATCTGTTTTTTACTAATGCGTTAGAGGCAAAATAAAAGCATATTATAGAAGGCACCAAGAGTATGTGATCAGAGGTTATAAGCGGTATCAGCCATTTGAATTTAATGTTTATAATATTAGCAGGATGGAGTAAATGCGCAACAAATGCCCATATATTCCATAAGGCAAATAACACTGCCCCAGACAAAAAACACCTCTTTTCTTTTTTATCAAACAGATGCGCCCTTAACACCCTGTAGGCAAAATCGCACATTGCAAACAAGAGCAGTATATGAGCCAATTCATGCGCAATGAGCCCTTCAATGCCTAAATGCTCTTGAATGGCATAGACACATGATGGCGCAATAAAAGAAAAAATGATATATAAACCAAGAAATTTTACCAGTATCATAATAATATCATAACAATTATGAGAAAATAATTCATTTCACTCACTGAGAGTGATATAATATCTATTGGTCTCCTTTTACTTCTCAGTTAATATTTACTGTTGTAATTTTCAACTCAAATCTCTTGTTAAGGCATCTTATTATTATAAAAATACTAATTATAACGTATTTTGGGGAGGGCTACGATAGCCTCCCAAAGAAGCTGAAATAAAAAAGTTGTGCAGCCAGTTGTCGTGGTATCTGAAGCAGTTCCTGCTATTTCAATTCGCCAGTTCACAATAGATATCTTTTTTGAGTAATAACTGTCTTTCATACGGTATCCCTCCTTGATTTCGGGAGGAAACAAATCAGGAAATGATGCAATGAAACCATCAATGCATTTTCGAAATTCAGAAGGATTTAGGACAATTTTGTTATAACTGTCCTGAGGAAAAGGTAAACAGATCGTTCTATTTTCCCGTGTAGCCAATCCTGTATTTGTTTTTCCCATATGATTAGAGCCCTCCTTTGGTTGGGGTTGCTCTCTAACTATATAAAATTATTGATGAAAAATCAAGCAAAAATATTTGTGTAATATCAGTATATTATAAATCTTACAGCTTGCCTATAGTCTGTTGCTTCATATATTTTCAGCCTCCCCAAAATATGTTATAATCAAAATTTATTTTCAAGGTATCATTAAAACCAGACAATTTATTTGGTACCTAACAATCTACTGGATCGATTCCTAAACAGTATTTCTATCGACCGGAACTAAAATTTTCAGCAGGTAGGGGCACGTTGCAACGTGCCCCTACTCATCCGTTTTTAAATAGAAATATTGAGTTAAGGTCATTACCATAAAAATGATGTGCTCTTTAGGAATCGCTCCACTACCTTATTACTCTGTCCAGTTTTTGGGGTCCATTATACTGCTCTTTCTCGTGTCTACCTGAACCACCGCATATCAGAAGATTTGGATTTTCTTTTTAAGGCAGAAAGACCAGTTATTTTTGCCAGAGACTTCAGCAATATCTTACAAAAGGTTGGACAATGCCGTGTTTTCAGTGCCGATATAGACGGTTCAGAATTTTCGTTTATTGTAAATGTGTCCCACTTATGTTCAGTGAAAGTGGAACTTTTAAACAAGCCCCATCGTTTTGATTTTATCGCAAATTCATCGCACACATGGCATGGGGTTAAAATAGAGCCGATTGTAGGTCTCTGTCTCGGTAAGATGGAAGCTCTCATAGGGAGAAAAGACGTAAAAGATTTAATTGATTTATTGGCTATTTTTCACAAATATCCTGCTCTTTTTAAAGAAATGCTGGCAGAATGCAAACAGCTTTCATGGTCGTTGGATACCAATGCTGTTCTTGCAGAAATCAAAAAAAGAGCTGTCCAGCCTGACATAAATATTCATTTAATTCCAAATTGGTCATGGGAGCTTTTTAAACAAATACAGCAAGACTTATTTAAAACTTTTAATCTTTCTTTAAACACTATTAACTATTTTTCTCAACCAACAAGAACCCTAAAACACTAATTTCTTCTAAAATCTTCCCTTTTTTAAAAAAATTTTATTTTCGCACTTATCAAAAGTTATAAAAAACCCGAAGGGTGGCGAGCGCAGCGAGCCATCCCTAAACGGCAAAGACGAGCTTTGCCTCAGTTGACGCCCCAGGCGGAAGGTCGCCGATACGTGCGTTCCCTTTTATGAGGCTGACCTCCTCAGAGCCAAGCTCAACCCGCACATCCCTTGCCTCGCCCTTGCCCGTGTTTTCCACAGTGAGGAAAAGCTCCACCTGCTCCCTTGGCTCAGGCACCATGTCCCCGTCTCCAAGAGACTCTCCCACCATGTCATCATCTATCCTGTAGGTGATCTTGAACTTGGGCGGCGTGGGGGCCTGGGCGCTGAAGATGACCTCTGCAGGCTCGGGCGAATACTCTCCGCAAAGGACCTTCACAATCCCCTTAATCGCCCCGGTTTTCACCCGCACAGGACCTTGAATGAAAACTCCTTTGTAATGGTCGCCTTTGGGGCAAGAGAGGAGATTTCTATCTCCTTTTTAAAGATAGGCGAGCTTGCCTGAATCGTTATATCATCCGCAGGACATTTTCCTTTGTTTGCAAGCTTTATCCTGATGACCCCCTTTTCACCTGCCTCAAAAATCCTGTTTTTGTTCTGATCCGTAAGTTCAACTGAGACGATTTCAAGGTAGGGGGGAGGATATTCCCTTTAAGGGCAAGGCAGACCATGTCTTCTCTTTGAAATGGCCTGAGTGAAGGGTCAGTGGCAAGATAGACTGTGTTGGTCTCCATGTCCACAAAATTGGATGCGTTTAAGATAATTGCCCGTGCCTGAAAAATATCCCTTGGATGTGATAGCTATTGAGGCATCAGGCCATGCGCAGAGTGTTGCAATATGTTTTCCGTCTTTTGCCCGCCACAGGCGCATGGTGCCGTCCGAACTTCCAGATGCAATGATGCTGCCATCAGGGCTGAAGGCTACGGAGACGACACGGCTTATTTGCCCTGTCTGAAGCACAGGCTCTTCAGCCTTCCATCTTCAACACCGCTTTCAAGCGCCCTTTCCCCTTTGGTCTTTGCCTCTACGCATCCAAGGAATGCCCATCCCACAAACACGCACCCCAAAAAAACGCTCAACAGCGCTCCCAAAATGTTCTGATGAAATTTTTTATGCAAGCCCATATCTAAAATCTATTTCCCCATTTTGTTCAGTTGTCAATATGCAGTTTTCAAACAAATCTATATAGCGGTATCCCCCATATAGAATGTGTTTTTGATAGCTGTATTATCTCTCTTCCATTATAAAGGACTATTCCGCCCTTCCAGTCTCCTTTTAGGGCATCAGCCAAGGCTTTTAACGGACGAAAGTCGCTTTTCCCCAGTCTTTCCCTGTTTTTTATCTCTATGCCAATGAGACCGTCTGGGGTTTCCAGTATCAAGTCCACCTCCATGCCTGAACGGGTGCGATAGAAAAACATCCTTGTATCCGGGTCATTGGTGGAAAGCCACTTTTTGATCTCACTAACTGCCAGCGTCTCAAACATCTGTCCGCTCAATGGCCCCCACTGTCCTGTCCCCTGCCGCAGGAGCCCGATGTCCAGCCAGTATAACTTTGGGGCCTTAATCATTCTGCTTGTGAGGTTTCTGTACCATGGCTTGAGCATAAATGCCTGATATGATATGCGAAGGTATTCAAGGTATCGTCTTGCTGTATTTACAGAGACGCCCGCGTCTCTGGCAAGGTCGCTGAATGATATTAAAGATGCAGAGCGTAACATTGCCAGCCGCTGAAAGGTGAGAAACGGGCCGAGGTCCTTGAGCCTTGCAAGGTCTGATAAGTCCCTTTCAAGGTAGGTCTGCTGGTAGGAGCGGAGCCATTCACCGCGCTCTTTCTCATTGAGCCTCAGAAGCTCTGGCATCCCTCCCCACCTTGAAAGGTATTCCAGCGGAAAAAGGGCGTTTTCTTCCTCATGGCTCATGAGGATTGAGGGTTCTTCCTCCATAATATGCTGAAAGTCAGTCCCCACCTTGAGTATTCGGTGGATTAAGGGATATTCAGGCGGGGCATATTGGACAGAACGGAGCTCTGATGCCATAAGAGGCCAGAGATCAAAGAGAAAGCCCCTGCCTGCCAGCGTCTCCCTTACCTTAGAAAGCAGCAGTATCTGTGATGAGCCTGTTAAGACAGAAAAATCTATCTCCCCTTGGTCATATGCCCACTTTATCTTTTCAAAGACAGTAGGTTCTTTCTGCGCCTCGTCTATGATTGCCCTGCCCACAATCTTGGACCAGAGCGATGTCTTTATCCCTGATACGGCCTGTCGGTCCTCTATAGAATCAAGGCTGATATAATTAAGCTCAGGATATTGCATCTTGACAAGGGTGGTCTTGCCTGTCTGACGCGCGCCTGTAAGCACCACTATCCTTCTTGCGCTGTCCTTAGGAAGCCTCTCCTGAATCCAGCGGTATTTAAGCCCCTGTTGTATTGCGGTGGAAAAATTGCCTGTAAAAATTTCCATATCAGTTCAAAATAAACAGATTTTTGTTTGGCTGTCAATGTGCGGCTTATCCATTTGTTACCTGTTATTACCTGAGCCCTTCACTGCAAAAAGGGGCAATACAGTAGTATTTCTGTAAAAACAGTTCAGTTGACTTGACAATTTTTGTTAAAAAAAGTAAACTCTACTTTACTATGCTTGAAGAACTATTTGAAATACAGGTCAGGATAGCCTCGCATGTCCCATCAGGATTTCGCCGTTTTCTCTTTGGAGAGATAAACTGGGCTGGCGCCAGATGCATTGGGATTACAGGGGCGCGGGGAGTGGGCAAGACCACCCTTGCGCTCCAGTATTATAGAGACAACTTCAGCTCTCCTGAGGAATGCCTCTATTTTTCCGCTGATCATGTCCTTGTGGCAGGAGTTGGTCTTTACAACATAGCCAGAGAGTTTTTCGCCCTTGGGGGCAGTGTGATGATAATAGATGAGATACACAAATATCCCTTGTGGAGTCAAGAGCTTAAAAATATTCTTGATTCATACCCTGAAAAAAGGGTTATCTTTACAGGTAGCTCATCGCTGCGCATCCTGAGGCAGCAGGCTGACCTTTCCCGTAGGGTGGTTACATATACCCTTCCGGGGCTTAGTTTCAGGGAGTTTCTTGCTATCAGGGGGTTATATCAGGCTGACGCCTGCTCTCTCAATGAGATTATTCAGGGCCATGTGGGCATAGCATCAGGTATTGTTGAAAGATTTCCTGTGCTCAAGGCATTCAGGGAATATCTCAATTATGGTTATTATCCCTTTTTTATGGAGGGCGTAGAAGACTATATGAACAGGCTCTCCAACGCAGTTGAGAAGGTATTTTATGAAGATATACCAGTGGTCTGGAATATTAGGCCCTGCAATATAGTAAATCTAAAAAGGCTGACATGGCTAATCGCCTCTTCACAACCCTTTGAGCCAAATATTGATAAGGTCAGCAGGGAGCTCAGGATATCCAAGGAATATGTTTACATCTATATGGATGCGCTGGAAAAGGCAGGGATTACAAGGTCAGTGTTTTTAAGGCAGAAGGGTTACAGGTCAGTAAGAAAGCCCTCAAAAATCTATTTGAACAACCCCAACCTATACATGCTTTTTACAGGCAAAAGAGGAATGGGGCCTGAAACAGGGTCAATTCGCGAGGCATTTTTTATAAGTCATGCAGGGGAAAGATACCATGTCTATCTCGCCAATAAAGGGGACTTTCAGGTGGGTGATTACTTATGGGAGATTGGGGGAGCGGGTGAGAAGGAGAAGGGATTTCTTCTCATTGACAATATAGAGATTGGCGCAGGCAGAAAGATACCCCTTTATCTCTCAGGGCTTCTCTACTGAAAAGGACTGAGTTGGAAGGACTGAGCCCATGCCTTTTCCTCATCCCTCAGTCCTCAGCACTCAGTCCTCACCACTCAGTCCTCAGTCCTCAGCACTCAGTCCTACAAAAGGCTATAGACATTGCGATTTTAAGATATTAGATTTAGATTAGATTTTATTGATCGCGATATTATCAGAGGGGAAAAGGAGACATAGCTGATGATAATAGCCAATCCCATATATGATGTAGTCTTTAAGTATCTGATGGAAGATAAGCGGATAGCAAAGCTCCTTTTATCAAGTCTTCTCAAGGCAGAGGTAATAGACCTTGAGTTTAAGCCTCAGGAGTATTCTACTTATGCAGAAGAGATATACCTTACAGTATATCGTATAGACTTTAAGGCGCGTGTCAGATTTGGCGATGCTACAGAGCAGGTAGCGCTTATAGAGCTACAGAAGGCGCGATATGGCGCTGACATAATGCGTTTTCGTAAGTATTTAGGGGAGCAGTATAGCAATGATGACAATGCGGTAATAGGCGAAGATGGCAGCATAAAGACGGCGCTGCCCATAATTACCATTTATTTTCTTGGTTATTCCATAGAGGGTCTTGAGTCAGTTCCAGTGGTGCGGATAGCCCGCAGGTATTTGGACAATGAGACAGGTGAGGAGTTGGGCGTAAGGAATGATTTTATAGAGAGCCTTACGCATGACAGTATTATAGTGCAGGTGGATGCAATAAAGAGAAAAAGGCGCAAGAGCGAGCTTGAGAAGGTTCTTTCGGTATTTGAGCCAGGGATGAGGCATAAGATAAGCATAGATGAGAAGGAGTATCCGGCGAGATACAGGCCAATAATAAGGCGTCTTTACAAGGCGATCCAGAATGAGAAGGTAAGAAAGGATATGGACATAGAGGATGAGGTGTTGAATAAGTTGAAGAATAGTGATCGGAGGGCTCAGGCAGCAGAGGAGCGTGCCAGACAAGAAGCTGAGAAGAGAAAGGAGGCTGAAGAGCGGGCAAGAAAAGAGGCTGAAGAGAGAAAAAGGGCGGAAGAGCGGGCAAAGATTTTAGAAGAGCAGGCAAGAAAAGAGGCGGAAGAAAGAAAAAAGGCGGAAGAGCAGGCTAAAAAAGAGGCGGAAGAGAGACATGCGCTGGAGCTCAAGATGAAAAAGGCTATGGAGAGATTTGCAATAAGCATGTTAAAAAAAGGAGAGACAATTGAGGTCATAATGGAGCAGACAGGGCTTTGCCGTGATGAGATAGAAAAATTACAGGGGGCTCTTTAATGACCTGTTGTTGTTACGAGCAAATAAAGTTGACCGCTTTGGCTTTAAGGAGACCATGAGGGGCTTTCTTCCGTAATTTATCAAAGAAGGGTACATTCATTAGATATTTCAAGAAAATTATAGAGAGATTAGAGCTTTTTTACGTTCAGCAGGGTCAATTCCTTGTTCAATAAGAAGACGTGCCTCATCGCGTTTTAATCTCGCTTCTTTTAATGAAATGTCAGGGTATACGCCAAGTGCCAGAGTTTTATATTTACCTTGAAATTTATAATTAAATCTAAAATATTTACCTTTAGGAGTTATTAAAACATATAAGCCATTTGAATCATATAATTTATAAGGCTTTTCTTTATGAGGTGCATTTTTTATCGTCAGATTTGTTAAAGCCATTTTGCTATTATTAATTTTAGTTAGGGTATCTTGAATCAATTCTTTTAAGATACCCTAATAGATACCCTACATTGTTAGGGTATATCAAGACATATTATGGGATATTATGAAACAAAAAATGAATGGAGTATTTGTCTGAATTAACAATAAATTTGATACAATATGAAGCATTATAGGACAATATGGAACAATTCAGATGGTGGAGGTGGCGGGAATTGAACCCGCGTCCGAGAGCATTCCCCCCAAGCTTCTACGTGCGTAGCCTGAGTATTTACTTTCACCTAATATCCCTTACTCAGGCAAAGGGACATTAGATTAGCCCATAAAAATTCGCTAATACAAAATGGGCATTTTGTATTAGCTATCCTGTCTTATTTGAACCTAAGGCAGATGGACAGGAGCATAGCCTTAGGCTGGCCGTCTTTATGCGGCCATTGCGTACTCGTAATCAGAGTCGGCGTTTGTGTTTTCCCCGATTTTTACGAGGCTCGGGTCCTCGGCACGCCACTTGGGCTTCTTTACTCTCGTCGAACCCATTTCACCCCCTTTGCTCACTTATTACTATTTAAAATAATGCCTTTTCACAAAAAATCAATCCCTTTTTTATAAGGCCATATATTTGATTTGACTATTATAGGGGATATACTTCAAACGGTTTGATTTTTGACCTTTACCACGATCCATTTTATTAACTGATGTTACGCACATTTTAATTTCTGTAACTCATGATATGCAATTATATTTGCTTGTGTTAATAATTTCATTCTTAACGCAAAGTGATTTAGGTTATGTTTTATCT
>JALWQB010000116.1 GCA_026994795.1 Deltaproteobacteria bacterium | reverse complement strand
GTGGATTTTATTTTAGGGCTGGAGATTGAAGTAGATATATTTACGAACGGGACATTGATCGGCCAATGGGAGGCGGAGGCGCTTTTTGAACGCGGCGTTGCCGTTGCTGTTAAGCTGAATAGTTTTGACAGGGATACGCAGGATGCGCTTGCAGGGAGAGAAGGGGCATTTGAGGCCATTCAGAAAGGGCTTTCTGCCCTTATGGAGGCTGGTTATCCGGATGATCGGCACAGGCTGGGGGTAGAGACAATAATTTGCAGGCATAACTATGATGAAATCCCTGTTATCTGGCGTTGGGCGCGGGAACGAAATATTGTCCCGTATGTTGAGACAATGACGCTTCAGGGCAGGGCAAGGGAGTATCCTGAACTGGAAGTAGGGGTTTCTGAACTGCAGAGGCTTTTTGAAAGACTGTCTGAAATAGATATGAAGGAGTTTGGGCGGAATTGGTTTCCGCATCCGCCTCTTGCCGGCTCCCAGTGCGCAAGACATGAATATTCATGCACAGTTACATCTGACGGGTTTGTGCACCCGTGTCCGGGAGTCAGTATTCCAGTGGGAAATATCCGCGAAAATAGGCTGGCAGACATCCTGAACAGCAGCCCAGTAATACGTGATTTGCGGGATGTCAGGCGCAAAATCAAGGGGCATTGCAGAACATGCAGTTTGAATGCGCTGTGTTACGGGTGCCGGGGGCATGCTTATCAGGTAACCGGTGATTATTTAGAAGCCGATCCTATCTGCTGGCTGAAAAATAAAAAAATATCATTAACAACAAAATAAAGGAGGGTATTATGAAATTATTACGTATTTCCATGTTTTTTTTGTTGGTGTTTAGTATTTTTTTTGTTTTTGCCCCTCAGGGACGGGCAGCAGACAGATTGTTGACTCTGTCTGTTTCCAAGGCATTGTCAAACCCAAAGGTAGCTAACAAATTAAATGACAAGATTAAGTTATATTGGGGAGAGCAGAAACACCCTAAAGTAGTCTCAAATTATGGCGAATATAAGACTACTAAGCGGGCAAACGCCTTTTTGAAGTCAAAGACCGGTGCGTGTGAATGGGCCCTGGCCTCAGCCCTTATATCCCTTCAGCAGAGGGCATTAAAGGAGGGCGGAAATGCGGTGATCAATATAAAGTCCAATATAAAAAATGATGAATGGAGCAGCGAGACCGAATACAGGTGTCTTGCAGGCAGCATGATGGTAAATGTTGCCCTTAAAGGCACGGTTGTAAAACTGAAATAGGGGAATATGCAGCAATGAAGTTTTTTTATCCTTTAAAGATTTTATTTGCATGGGCGCTATGCTTGGGGCTTTTGGGCTGTGCGGCTCAGCCCCTTGATTTTTCCCTTGTTGTATCGCCTGAACAAGGCGTAGATGTCCCTGTTGACGCAGTGGTGGGCGTGGACGCCCTTGTGGACTTGAGACCGCAGGTAAGAGGCAGCGACAACAAGAAGTGGATGGGGTTTATCCCTGGGATACTGTGGCTTGAGATCCCGTCAAATACGCCAGAGCTCTATACTGCATTTTCACCATATAATTCACGGGCAATGAATCTGGCCCTTGCTGAGTCGCTCAAGGCCTATCTTTCATCATCCGGCGCCTTCAAAGAGGTTGTCTATCTCCCCGCTGACCCATATCAAAAGGTGGATTACCGGCTTGAGGGTGTTTTGCGCAGGACATTGGTTGAAGAGACTGGATATTATTATGGCTCTGGCATGTACGCATGGATTACGCGTATTTTTGGTTTTCCTTATGTCTCTTATCGTATAGCGCTGGAGGCTGATCTCAGGCTGCGTTCTATGGAGAGCGGGGCGATTATATGGCATGGAAAGATTAAGGGGACAAGAGAGGACAAGTATCATAATGTCTATTCTCTTGCCCGTGGAAGAGATGGAAAACATCTCATAGCTTCAGACTTTTGCTCTATCCTCAGGGATGAGCTGCCGAAGTTGACGGTCTCAATGACGCAGGCAGTCAGGATGTATATGAACGGTAATGATTGATTCATGATACCAGCGAATCTGCAAAGGGCCTGCATTGAAGATGAGGGATACGACCATGAGCTTCTTTGCATCCTGCCCCATATCCCGTCTAAGTGGCCCAGAATGGATATGCTCAGCAGGGCGGTTATTCTGGAGATCGGTCTAAGGATTGCCTCACTCAATGATGTCATTTCCATTCGGAATACTGGCATAATCGGAGGCACAGTGTTTGGTTCAGTGAGGACAGATTTCCGTTTTTGGTCAGATAGGGAGTCAGGTTCGGAGTTTTCCAGCCCCCATCTTTTTACCTATACTCTGCCGAACATAGCCCTTTCTGAGGCCGCGGCGTGCTTTGACATAAGGGGGCCTGTTTTTACTGTTACTGCGGCTGACCCGCGCGGCGCCGCAATATTAGAGGCTCAGAGGTTTCTGCGGTACAACAAGGGCCTGAAGGCCGTGTTTGCAGGGTACATGGAGTTCGGCATTGAGGATAAATTTCCATGCGTGGACTTTGAGATTATCATGGGCAGAGGTGGGCAAGGATGTTGAGGCGTATTCTCATAATTTATCCCTGCTGGCCCAAGATCCCGGAGCAGACAGAGTTTCATCTCCCTCCGCATGGCCCTGTTTGTATGGCCGCGTCTATCCCTGATGATTATGAGATTGAGTTTATAGATGAAAATGTGCAGTCTCTGCCGTCCCAGTTTGAAGCTGACCTTGTCTTTCTCTCTGTCATGCTTACATGCCAGTTGCCGCGTGCCTTGGAGATTGCGGCATTGGTCAGGAGACAGGGCATAAAGGTGGTGGCTGGCGGGATTGCCGCTATGCTTCATGCGGAAGAGGTTAGGCAGCATGTGGATGCATGTTTTTTAGGTGAGACTGAAGGCGGACATCTCAGTGTCCTGCTTGCCGACTGGGAAAGGGGAGAATTAAAAGAAGTATATGATTTTATGCATGATCAGCCGGATATCAGACTGGTAGGGCCTGCAAGGCGCGACATACTGAATTATGACTTTTATTCATACCGCGGCTTTAGGATGGTGGACCTCGTCCATGCCTCAAGGGGGTGCAGGTTTAATTGCTTTCCATGCGCTACCGCATATCTCGGCGGCAGGAAATTTAGGCCCAGGCCGTTGGAAAAGGTGGTGGAAGAAATAGAGCAGATCGACAATGACAGGCTCTTTTTTGTGGATAATTCCCTTGCTCAGGACAGAGATTGGGTTATTGCCTTGTTTGACGCTATTGCGCCGCTCAAACGTCATTGGATAAGCCATCCCATCCTTGACGATGAAGAGGTGATAAAGAAGGCCGCTGACGCTGGGTGCTGGTATGTGTATCAGGCGATATTTGATATGTCTGATGTTATACGAAACAGGGTTAAGAGGCTGAAGGACAATGGAATAGGTGTGGAGGCGGCGGTGCTGCTTGGCACTGACAATCAGGATGATGATTATATCAAGAGGCTTGTGGATTTTCTCCTTGAGATAGACGTGGATATGGCTGAATTTTCGATCCTTACGCCGTTTCCGCACACGCCGATCACTGAGACATTTGACAGGCAGGGGCGTATTCTGCACAGGGATTGGAGCAAATATACTACTACTAATGTGTGTTTTGTGCCGAAACATATGTCATGTGAAAAATTGCAGGAGATGTACGCATACGCCTGGCGCGTTTTTTATCAGGATATATCCGCACAGCTCAGGATGGCGCGTCTTTTTGCCCGTATCAGCAGAAATAACCGGTTAGAGGCCAGTCCTATTCCCGCAAAGATAAAGCGGAACAGGGGCTGGGGCGGTGAGACGGGAAGGAAGGCTTTGGATGGGGCTTAAGTGCCTGATTATTTCCGCCAATCTCTGTACAATTCCTTATCCAGTCTATCCCCTTGGGACCGCTCATATAGCAGGGGCGCTTAAAACAGGCGGGCATGACGCCTATGTATATGATCTGCTGGCTCAGGGCATGGATGGCTTCAAGGCTGCCGTTGAGAATTATTCGCCTGATATCATAGCGCTTTCTTTGCGTAATGTGGATACTGAAGATTCATCCCTTGAACTGAATTTTTTGAGTGGTCTCAATGAGCTCTGTGAGGAGATCAGGAGGGTTGCTGGCGTCAGAATGATTGTGGGCGGGCCTGCCTTTTCTCTCTTCCCAGATGAACTCATGGAGCTTACTAAGGCTGATTTTGGTATTGTGGGGGAGGGGGAAAGACTTATCGTAGAATTGGCGGACGCCATTGAAAAGGGGGTTGACATACCTGAGCGTATTTTTCGTTCTGATTGCGCCGGGACATCATGGCTGCCAGTTGAATACAGTTCTGAGATAGCGCCTTTTTATCTTCAGCGCGGCGGTATGCTCAATGTCCAGACCAAGCGGGGGTGTCCCTTTAGCTGTGCCTATTGTTCTTATCCCTTGATAGAGGGGACTGTTATTAGAAATAGGGAACCTGATGAAGTGGCAGAGGAGCTTTGCAGGCTTAACAGTGAGTTTGGAGCGAGGTATGTATTTTTTACAGACGCTGTTTTTAATGACCCATATGAGTATTATCTGGAGGTTGCGCAGGCGCTTGTTAGAAAAAAAAATGGCGTTAGATGGTGTGCGTATTTCCGGCCTGATGGCCTTGACCGTGAAAAATTACAGTTATTAAAGGCTGCTGGTCTTGCCGCGATGGAGGTTGGGACAGACGCATCTTCTGATGCAACGCTGAGCGGGTTAGGAAAGTCCTTTGATTTTTCCGCTGTAATCAGATTTCATGAGCTTACAGTTGAACTCCAGATACCGTGCGCGCATTTTGTCATATTCGGAGGCCCTGGCGAGACAAGAAAGACCTTGAAACAGGGGTGTTTAAACCTGAGATATCTGAAAGGCGCCGTTGTCTTTGGGTTTTGCGGTATCAGAGTGATACCTGATACCAGAATACACAGGATCGCCGTGTCCGAAGGAGTTATTTCTGAACACCAGTCTCTTTTGCGGCAGGTCTTTTATTTTTCTAAGGATATCAGCAAAAAGTATATTGAAGATACTATTAAACAGGAATGGTCAGGACAAATGGACAGGGTATTTCCAAGTCATATCATGCATGACAGGATAAAGGTCTTGCACAGGTATGGCCATATTGGCCCTGCATGGAATATGCTTACAAGCGTTGGGTAATGTCGGGAAAAGGTCGTGAAGATATAAATGCGCTGATTTTGATACCTGTATATAATCACGCGGGAACACTGCGTGAGATAGTGGCGGAGTCTCTTCGTACAGGGCTGGATGTTTTGGTAGTGGACGATGGGAGTACGGACGGGGCAGCCTCCGCCATAATGGGCCTGTCCTGTAAGATTTTGAGGCTGGAACGCAATTTAGGGAAGGGGGCGGCCATATTGGCCGGTGTCCGCCTTGCGTCTCAATGGGGTTACGATGCTGTAATTACATTAGACGCCGATGGCCAGCACTACCCTTCTGATGCGCTGAGATTGCTTGCCGTGGTTCGGGAGGGGAAAAGATGGCCTGTTGTGGTGATTGGAGAAAGGGAGGGGATGGATGGAACAGATGTTCCGCGGAGCAGCAGGTTTGGAATGCGATTTTCCAACTTCTGGGTCTATATAGAGTGCGGTATGCATGTGAGGGATTCACAGAGCGGTTTTAGATTGTATCCTGTACACGCCCTTTTGTCCCTCAAAATTGATTGCCTCCGGTATGATTTTGAGATAGAGGCGCTGGTTAAATTAATATGGGCGGGGATACCTGTTAAAGGCGTGCCTGTTCGTTGCCTGTATCAAGAAGGGAGCGGCAGAATCAGTCATTTTCACATGATAAAAGACAATCTCAGGCTTACGCGTCTTCATGCAAGGCTTGTGCTCAAAAGGCTTTTTTCAGTGTCGGGTAGCGGTCATATTGTAAGGCATTTGCCTGAGGCCATTCCTTCCATTTTGGATAGCCTCAGGCATCCAGTGGAGTTTTTCAAATTTTTGTGCGCCCAGCACTCTACGCCGGCAATGCTGGCGGCATCTGTGTGGATGGGATTGTTTGTCGGGGCGCTTCCCCTTATTGCCTGTCACACTGTTGCCATTATATATATGGCCCATCGGCTCCATTTGAATAAGGTGGCAGCAGTGGCAGCCAGTCAGTTCTGCTGTCCCCCTGTTGTTCCACTGTTGTGCATAGAGACCGGATTCTTCCTGCGGCATGGCAGGCCTTTAACAGAGCTTACCTTGCATAGCACGGTAGGAGAGCTTCATTTAAGAATCCTTGACTGGTTTTTGGGCTCCCTTCTGGTAGGCCCGCTGCTCGGCCTGCTGGGAGGGGCATTGACGTACGCAGTGGCCGTGGGCATGAGACAGGACAGAAATGGATATGTCTAAGAATGTCCAATCTGTTGGCATCAGCATATTTTTCATAACGCTGAGGCTGTTTGGCAGACAGGGCGCTTACTTCTTGCTCTGTTTTGTGGCCATTTTTTACATATTGACGCCCAGATTGCTGAAAAAGAGGACATTTCCTTATCTCAAGAGGCGTTTTCCACATGCAGGCCCATTGAAAAGGCTTTGTTATTCATTCAGGCTTTACTATTCATTTGGGGTTTGCGTTATAGATACAGTTTGGCAGAGCAGGTTTGGCAGTAGGGAACATGCCTTTTGTATTTTCCCTGATCGTTCACAGCTTATAGAGCTAATAAGGCAGGGAAAGGGGCTTATACTCCTGACTGCTCATGTCGGGGGCTGGCAGTTTGCCATGTCCAACCTTGGCGTTCTGCCAGTAACGGTAAATGCGCTGATGCATCAGGATGAAGAGGATATATTGAGGCGTTATGTCCTGTCTTCAGAGGAATTGCCCTTCAGGATCATCAGGAATGATGTCTATCTTGGCGGCATGATTGAATCTATAACCGCTTTGGCCAGTGGAGAGGTCGTAACCATAATGGGAGACAGGCATATTAGCGGCAGATATGTTTCTGCGCCATTTCTGGGCGGCTCAATCCGTTTGCCTGTTACCCCTTTTGCCCTTTCGGCTGCGTCAGGCGCCCCGATAGCAGTTCTGTTTATAAATAGACAGGACAGACGCCAATTTTGCATAAAAATATGGGATGTATTGATGCCGTTTGAATTTAAGGGCATGGATAGGCAGGAGTTTTTCAATGCTCAGGCCATTCGTTATGTTAGGGCGCTTGAGGCCTATGTCCATAATTTTCCATTTCAGTGGTTTAACTTTTTTGACTGCTGGGTAGAAGGAGAGGTATCATGCAGGAGATAAAACAGAAACTGAAAGAGATTATTATAAACGATCTTAAATTGCCGGGCGTAAAGCTGGAGGATATCAAGGATGACTCCATCCTCTTTGGCGGGGAACTGGGGCTTGATTCTCTTGATGCTGTGGAATTGGTGGTGCTGGTAAAAAAATACTTTGGCGTTCAGATAAAGGATATGGATGAAGGGAAGGAGGCGCTTCGCACAATTAATTCCCTTGCGGATTTTATTCATGCTCGAATGAAGGGGGAGACAGGGGAGCAGATAGATGCCTGAAGGCCTTGGGGGTGTGGCGGTTACTGGCATAGGAGTTATATCAGCGGCAGGCGCGGGAGTGGCTGCGCTTGCTTCTGTTCAGAGACAGGCTAAGGGTCTGGCGGTGGAAGGGGCATGTGAAGCGCTGGATACTGGGCTTGAGCTCCCAGTATGTCATGTGGATAATGATTTTCTTGAGGATGAGTGCATGGAATTGGCATGCGGCCGTTTTCCCAACCGTACCTGCGCTTTGCTTTTCAGGGCATCTGTAGATGCCTTGCGGATGGCGGGCATTACGACATTTTCTTCCATTCAGGGCATACGGGTGGGGATTTCAGTAGGCACTACTGTAGGCGCTACTTTTAATAATGAATCCTGTTATTTTGACTGGAAGGACAATGGGCGCATTGATCTGGAATATATATATCAATTTCATGAGTCAAATTTGGCCTTATGGCTGCATTCAGTGTTGGGCACCAGCGGCCCTTCTGTGGTAGTTGCAAATGCCTGCTCATCAGGCACAGATGCTATAGGCATTGCATATCAATGGATTAGAGACGGTCGTTGTGATATGGCAGTTGCCGGCGGGGCGGATGAGCTTTCAAGAATAGCCCTGAATGGATTTAATTCCCTTCAGCTTACTTCAAGCGAGCCAGCCATGCCGTTTGATGTCAATAGGAATGGGCTTAATCTGGGGGAAGGCGCTGGGGTGCTTGTGCTGGAAGATAAGGACAGGGTCAATATTAGAAATGTCAGTCCTGTCGCCTTTGTCCTTGGATACGGGGCATCGTCTGATGCGTGGCATCCGACCGCCCCTGAACCAGAGGGGAGAGGATTGCAGTCAGCATTGAAGGACGCTCTAAGAGAGGCACATCTGACGCCTTCTTGTATCTCAGTTATAAATGCCCATGGGACAGGAACAAGGGCAAATGATGCAGCTGAGGCCCGGGCAATAAGCGCTGTTTTCAAGGATGTTCGCCCTCCAGTATATTCAATAAAGGGGCTTTTGGGACATACTCTGGGAGCGGCAGGCGGGATAGAGGCAGTTTCCTTGATACAGACGCTTAAAGACCGTATGGTTTTGGGCACGCCCGGTTGCAGGGAACCAGAATATGAAGATATTGCTATAGCGTCTGAGGGATGGGAAAAGGAGATTTCTGGCCCAATAGGCATTTCACAATCACTGGCCTTTGGCGGCGGAAATTCTGCCCTTGTCATAGAGGGATGTTAATAGTGTTTGTATGATGTCTGAATGTCTGCTAATAGGTAGGGCCATAGTTTCAGGCGGTGAATGGCTGGAGCAGGTGAAAACTACAAGAGTCGGGCTTCGGCGTGCGGATATGCTTACTGCGGCTGCCGTGTTGGCTGCTGAACGGGCAAGCGTTCTGATAGACAATGATGAGGGCTTTGATTTTTCCGGCTGCGGGATCTTTGTTGGGCTTGGCACAGGGCCGCTCAATCAAAATTTTGAGTTTTTGGAGAGTGTCAGGGCAAACGGTGAGGGACAGGGCTCACCCACCCTTTTTGCCCATTCAGTACACAATACGCTTGGAGGATACATTTCCAGGCTTTTAGGCATTACTGGGCCGTGCTTTACGATGACTTCATTTGTATGGCCTTTTTTGTCTGCGCTTCAGGAGGCTTTTTGGTTCATCAGGTCAGGGAGGTTAAAGAGCGCTCTTGTGATCTCAGCTGAAGAGACTGCGCCCATGCTTGAATGTGCCAAATCGGGCATTGATAGACATAAAAGGATATGTAGCGCCATAGCATGGTGTTTATCCGGGGTAAGCGGTCATGATAGAAGAATAGCCTTGATTGAAGATGTAAGTGTTGCAGAGAGGCCGTGTCTGGGTGAACAGCTTTTTTTCCGTTCAGGTGAGAGGTGGTCGTATCCGGAAACAGCGGGGGCTAATGACGGGATAAACGATTACGCAATGGCCCTTAATCAGTTTATCTCAGGTGTTGTTGACGGTGTATGTGATAGCAGGTCATGGAGGCTTTCAGGGCCGTTTGGAAACGCTGTGGTCAGGCTCAGGGACCTACAGTGTAGATAGGAAGGAAAGATATGGGCAGGAAAATAGCGCTTGTAACAGGAGGGAGCAGGGGGATTGGCGCTGCCATTGCCATAAGGCTTGCCAGAGATGGTTATGACATCTGGCTTAATTATAGAAAGGATGAAGAGGCAGCGCGCTCTGTAGCTGATACTATACAGGGGTATGGGGGGGAGTGCAAATTATTGTCTTTTGATGTGCGAAGCTCGCGAGAGGTTAATGATATCCTTTTGCCGATGCTTGAGGCAGATACCCCTTATGCCGTCATTCATAATGCAGGAGTTACAAGAGATGGGGTCTTTGCCCTGATGCCTAAGGAGGACTGGGAGCTGGTTGTGAGTGTTAGTCTGGGAGGTTTTTTTAATGTTGTAAGGCCGGTTGTGCGATCAATGCTGACCAAGAGGACAGGGAGGGTGGTTGTAATCTCGTCTGTGTCCGGACGCTCTGGTCAGGCCGGGCAGGTAAATTATTCTGCTGCAAAGGCCGGGCTTATCGGTGCAGCAAAGGCCCTTGCAAAGGAGGTGGCAAGGAGGAATGTTCTGGTAAATGTTATTGCTCCAGGGCTTGTTGATACGGATATGACAGCCAATGCGCCAAAGGAAAAAATATTGCCCCTGATCCCTTTGGGACGCATTGGAACTGCTGAGGACATAGCAGGAGCCGTATCATTTTTGCTTGGCCCTGATTCTTCATATATCACTGGTCAGGTAATAGGCATTGACGGCGGTTTGTATATGTAATAATCTTTTTAAAACAGTATGTTAAAAGGATAGATATAAGAAAGAGATGAAAAGGCTTCCCATGAAAGCAGCGTCACTGATGCCCCACAGACCGCCCATGCTTCTTGTTGATGAAGTTATTGAAAGACAGGGGGATGAGGCAAAGGTTTCTGCGGTGGCGCCAACTGGGGGCATATTTTGCTGCGGTGACAGAGTAAGGCCTGAATTTGCTGTTGAGGTTATTGCTCAGGCAATGGCGGCAGTGGATGGATATGATGCGATTATGGCAGGAGATGGAGAACGGTCTGGTTTTTTGGTCGGCATAGAGGACTTCAGTTGGGCTATGGACATATTGCCCGGAGACAGGCTGTTAATAGTATTGCAGAAAATGTTTGAATTTTCTCAGGTTGCGATCATGAAAGGCAGTATAGTGAGGGATGAGGTAGTTGTAGCATGCGGGATTGTCAAGGTATGGCAAGGGCAGGTATCACAGCCCTGATATTGCTGTTTGTCTTGGCAGTTACAGTTTCTGATGTATTATTCGCTGGGAACCTGCCGAGATCTTTGCTCATGGCAGGTGAGGGAGTTCGAGACTTGTCTTCATTTTCCTGCAAATTTGTTCAGGAGAAGAGATTAAAGATATTTAAAAGGCCAATAACATTTCGTGGAAGAATTCTGGTTCGCAGACCTGATAAGCTGAGAATAGATTTTTTTTCGCCAATACCGTCTTCCTTGATCTTTTCAGGCGACCAAATGGTGAAATGCGGCAGAAGCGATAAGGTAAAGAGGATTGATATCAGGGATAGCGCTATATCACCGATTGTATCGGCGCAGATGAAGGCATGGATGTCAGGAGACTATACTTCCCTTCTTAAGTATTTTGATATTATTGAAAACAGTGTTACAGGGAGCTATTCATTTATGCCTTTAACGCCGGTTATCAAGAATGTCCTTAATAAGATCACCATTGAATTTTCTAAAGATAGACGGCTTTTGAAGAGGATTAGCGTGTATGAGGCGGATGGGGATTTATCCACTATGGTCTTTGATGAATGCTATGTCAATGAAGACATTTCAGAAGAGTTTTTTGAGGGCTGCAAGGTTATGCAAAAGCCCATTTCAGGCGGGGTGGACATGAAAGAGCTCCGCAGGTGATATTCCGATGGTTTTCCAGCCGCGTTAGAATGAAGAAGAATCATGGAGAGTGGTGTTGTCAAGGGCGTTTGTTCTGAAATTTTTTTGCCTCGTCGCGGTTGCAGGTCTTTTTGGGTACGCTGACCTGCATTTTGATTTTGATGAAAATGCGGTAAATTTATTGCCTGATGGGGAACACCAAAGGGAAATTGCCCTGTTAAAGGGGATTGGAGCGTTTAACAGGATTTATATTACCCTTGAAGGAGATGATGAAGAGGCTCTTAGAAAGGCTACTATTGATGTGGGCAGCGCCTTGGAGAAAATACCTTTTTTCAGGAGAGTGGTATTTAAGATGTCAGGGTTTGACTCTCCGCATTTCAGATTATTCATTTCAAAAGCCTTTTCTGCGCTTATGGATGAGAATGACATGGAAACAATCAAGCAAAGAATATCTGAGCAAGGCATAAGGGAGGCGCTCAGACAGGATTTTCTGCTGCTCAATTCACCTGGAGGCTATGGCGTTGAATATTTAATCCGTTACGACCCCCTTAATTTTTTGTCAATCCTGCTGGAAAAACTGCAAGCATCTGGTTCGGGTCTGAATTTTTCTATCCGTGACGGCCTTTTTTTTTCAAAGGACGGTGATGCCACTCTTATCTGGTGTGAGACAAAGTTTCCCCTTACAGATTCCGCTCATGCGCAAAACGCCGAATCGCTCCTAAGAATGATATTCATAAAGTATCTGCCTCCGAATGTCCACCCCATTGTGACCGGTCCGGCAATGCACACCCTTTCAAACGCAAGGGCGGTTCAAAGGGACCTGTCTGTTCTTCTGCCATTTGCCTCTATCTTATTGATTTTTATTCTGTTTATTTTTATTAGAAGTTTTAAGGGACTATTGTTGTTCTGTATCCCTATGCTGTCTGCTCCAGCAGCGATTTTTTTTACAGCTTTTTTTTCAGGATGGCGTATTGATACTGTTGCGCTCGGTTTTGGGATCGTATTGATGGGGATTGCCGTAGATTACGCGGTTCATATATATTTTGCGGCTGCTGATGGCGGACGGAGAGGGGTTGCTGGAATTCGAAAGGCGCTCTTTTTGTCATATATTACCACAGCCGGGGTGTTTGCCGTATTGTTTTTTTCGAGTGTGCCGGTGTATAAGCAGATGGCCATTCTCGCCTTTTCAGGTATAACTGTTTCTTTGATGATTTCATTATGGCTTGTGCCTGAACTTATGCCTGAGCGCGTAAGCGTAACGGTCTTGGATAGAAATGAGGCTGGCTGTTCTGGTCATATGCGGATTTCATGGTATATCCTGTGCATCTGGCTGGCTGTGATTGCATGGGGGCTTTATCTGCTGGGACATCTTGAATACCGTGGCGGGATGGATCAGTTTGACTATCTTGAGCCCGCTGCCACTGCTGATGAGGAGGCTTTTAAGGAACGCTGGGGTATTGATAGGGCATATGAGATGATAATTGTCAATTTGCGCGATGAAGACAGGGCGCTGGATACCAATGACAGGGTATATGCCATGCTGCATTCATCAGGGATAGAAGGGATAAGGTCTATTAGCCCCATCCTTCCTGGGCCTGATTTGCAGTCTCGGAATATCCGCAGGTGGAATAGGTTCTGGACAGAAGAATTTCCTCGTTTTAAACAGAAGGTGATGAGTATAGGCAATTCTCTTGGGTTTTCACAAGACGCATTTCTGCCGGCCTTTTCATGGTTGAGCGCTGAAGGAAGGCCTGTGAGCCTTAGGGATTTTGAGCGTTCCCCGCTTTATAATATTTTTTCAGGATTATTGAGAAAAGACGCTGCAGGGGCAGTTGATTCACTGACAGTCATTACACTTGTCAGAGAAGGTTTTCTGACAGGCCATATTGAAAATGCCCTCAGGCGCCTTGATGGCGTATCTGTAGTCTCCAAGTCTATATGGAACAGGAGAGTAAATGTCAGGCTATGGAACGAACTCGTAAGGTTTGGTTTTCTGGCTGGCCTGTCGATAACAGTGCTGCTTTTACTTGTGATGCGAAATCCTATTACGCTTCTTGGCGTTATGGCTCCGCCTCTTTCAGCTCTTGCGGCAATTGGTCTTTATTCGTATTTTTCTGGCCATGGATTGAATCTTATGCATACCCTTATCGGGCTGATGGTGATAGGTCTTGCTGCTGATTATGGCATCTTTATGCAGTTGTCGAAAAGACAGGATTCACTGAAGAAGGCAGTGCTTCTCTGTGCCTTTAGCACCCTGTCTGGTTTTGGGGTTCTTTCTTTTGCTGTTCATCCTGCCCTGAGATCTATTGGGGTGATTGTTTTGGCAGGCATTGGCGCTGCCCTGCCCGCTGCTATCTTTATATCGCCTCAGTTCTGCACGAAAGATTTTCTGTTTGTTCGCAGAAGTTAGACGCCGTCATAATGTTACGCCGTATGGTGAGATGGTTGACGCTGTTAGTTTTTGCTCTAAGTGGAGTATCAGCCTGCTGCGGTAATGGGCAGTTTACAGGGTGGGGGACAGCGTCAGAATGGCGTGATTTGTCCCCTGAATGGCATATTCAGGTCCTGCGTCATGATGAGATCGTGCTGGATGCTATGCTGATCGTTGTATTGCCTGATGCGGCGACAGCTTCAGACTGTATGGGTCATATACGCTTTGCCATGCTGGATTCCACAGGCGTCAAGTTGCTTGAGGGAACATATATTGGTAATGGCAGACAACAGTTTAGCGGTATATTTTCAGGTAAAAGCTATGGGAAAAGACTTGGAAGAGCGATATTGGATGCGTTTTGGGGCATCCGGCCTGATATCTGCAGTGCAAGAGCGCGTAGGCAGGCTTGTCGTCCCTTCTGGGAAAGAGTGCGATATGATATAGAGGACGGCAGAAAATTGATTCGGGTATCATGGCTTTTTAACAATACAAAATTGTTAATAAGAGAGGCGGGAGGGGCAGGCGGCGGTTTATGAATAATTGCATATCAGCATCTTTTATCTCTATAGAGATAACTGATTCTGACAGGGATTTTTTGCTTAAAGGCAGTTTTCTTTTTAAAAGAAATAATAGGGTCTTTGATGGTCATTTTCCTGACAGGCCGATCCTTCCGGCAGTAGTGCAGATAGGTTGTGTTGGATTTCTGGTTTCCATGGCATTTAAAAGGGGTTTTGAAGTGGAATATATAAAAAAGGCAAAGTTTAAGCAGATTGTTATCCCTGAAGAAATGGTGCATTTTGATGTTAGGGGATTGAAGGTTGCTGGCGGCTTTGATGTCAGGTGTGAAATTTATAAGAAAGATAATATGCCTGTTGCTGACCTTTACATGAGTTTAAAGGCTCGTAAATCTGTTTAATTATGTCTGTATGGGATTAAAAACGAGATATTTTCCTATGGACACTGATGCGCCTGATCCTCTTGAGGCTTGGTGCAAAAGGAGGGTGCGTTTTGAAGAATGCGATCCCCTCGGGATGATGTGGCATGGCCGTTATGTTAGTTATCTGGAGGATGCCAGGAGGGCCTTTGGCGATAAATACGGGCTTGGCTATCATGCCTTTTATGCCAATAGGGTAGCGGCGCCTATAGTGAGGCTGCATATTGATTATCATTCTCCGCTCAGGTTTGATGATAAGGTGGAGGTTTCTGCCATATTGCATTGGTCAGCGGCCTTGAGACTCAATTTTGAATATGAAATAAGGCGCGATTCAGGGACGCTTGCAGCATCTGGATATTCAGTGCAGCTTTTTACAGATATGAAAGGGAATCTTTTATTTATTCCGCCGAATTTCATAACTGACTTCAAGGACAGGTGGATGAAGGGGACACTTAAGGACTGAGATTTTGGGTTCTGTAGTGATTTCAGCAGCAGATTGCATCACTTCTCTTGGCTGTCTTGAAACGACGTGGAAGAGGCTTCTGGCAGGCGAGAGGGGTTTGATGTCAGCTAAAGATGGGCAGGAGGAGGACATTTGTCCTTTTCCTCTTGCCAGAGTCAAGGAATTGGATGGCAGTTTCGGCACGCTTCAGCGTCTTCATTCGCTTCTTTTGAAAATTGTGAAGCAGGCGGATGCCCTTGACCTCCATGCTGATACTGGTCTGGTTGTAGCTGTTACAAAGGGCGCTATAGACGATTATATGAATGGCCTGAAGAATGATTATATGGAAGAAGTCGCAATCGGAGAAGGGAATCATTGCCTGACCCCAGAGCTTTGCTCATTACCTGAATATATAGCGGCTATTTTGGGTTTGAGCGGTCCTAGATGGCTGGTAAGCGCCGCCTGCGCTAGTGGCACAATAGCTATTATCTCTGCCGTTCAGGCGATAGAAGACGGGAAAGTGGATTCTATGCTGGTGATAGGAATTGAGATTTTAAGTCATTTCATTATTGATGGTTTTGCCAGCCTTATGTCCATTTCAAAAAGTGGGGCAAGGCCATTTGATATAAACAGGGATGGGCTTACGCCTGGAGAGGGGGCAGGATTTGTATTGCTGTCATCTGCTCGTTTGGCAGAAAAAATGGACATGCCCGTGCTTGCCTCCATCTGTGGATGGGGTGTAAGTTGTGATGCAACACACATAACTGCCCCAAGGAGAGATGCAAGAGGTCTTATAACTGCAATCAGGGATGCATTTACCGCCATGGATGTTTCGTGTGGGGGGGTGAATGCGCATGGGACAGGAACAGTGTATAATGATTCAATGGAAATTGTCGCCTTTAGGGAATTGTGGCAGGACAAGGCTCCTCCCTTTTTTTCAATAAAAGGGGCTATCGGCCATACATTCGGGGCAGCAGGCGTCATTGAGACTGCTCTTTCTATTTGCTCCTTGCGAGAGGGGCTTATTCCTCCTACATCAGGTCTGCTCAGCCCTGAAGCCCCGTTTATGAATGTATCTGGGGAAAAGAGTTTTTCCTTGTCTATTCCCTTGATCTTAAACTGTAATTCTGGTTTTGGCGGGATCAATGCCGCTATTTTGCTGGGAACTCCATAGAGATAGAACTGGCGTAAGGTAATTTTATGAAAAAGCTGCTTCCTTATGGAATAAGTGATTTTAAAAGAGTAGTAAGCGAGAGATATTATATAGATAAAACCGTGTTTATTCCTAAATTAGAACAATATGGAGCTTTTTTATATCTAATCCGTCCAAGGCGATTTGGCAAAAGTTTATTTTTAAATATGTTTGATTTTTATTATAATGTTAAATATGAGAGTGAATTTGATTTATTAAAAGGATTATATATTCATTCACATCCGACAAGTGAAAAAAATAGTTATCATGTTTTAAAATTTGATTTTAGCGCTGTTAGCGCTATTGGAGATGTCAATCAAAATTTTAACGATTATTGTAATTTAGAATTAGAAAATTTTATAAAGACATATCAATTAAGTCTGCAGATAGATAAAAATAAAACAATAATATATAATCTACAAGAGTTATTTAATGATATAGAACAATTGAATATAAGAGTCTATATCTTAATAGATGAATATGATAACTTCGTAAATGACCTATTAGTCAATGATAAAGAAACTTATGAAAAATTAGTTTCATCTCAAGAAGCTGTATATAAAGAATTTTTTAAGTTGTTGAAAGCCCTAACCAATCAAAACGATTCGCCCTTAAAGAGGATGTTCTTTACAGGCGTGTCTCCATTGGCCTTATTTGATGTGACTAGTGGAAGTAATATAGGCATAAATATTACAAATATTCCTATTTTTAATGACATAGTTGGGATTACTCCAGATGAATATAAGAAATTACTGAATTATTACGATTTAAAATTTGATAATCAAGAACAAAAGTTAATTGATAATTGGTATAATAACTATAAATTTTCAAGACAGGTAAGTCATACTGTTTATAATACTGATATGATATTTTATTATATAAATAGCTATATCCATACAGATCAGCCGCCCAATGATTTAATTGATATAAATGTTAGGAGTGACTATACAAAATTAAGATATTTAATTGAGGAAAACAATAAATTAAATGGTAATTTTAATGTGTTAAATGAATTGTTTGAAAATGGATACATTACTGTTCCATTTATAAAAGAAAGTTTTGGAGCGATTGAAGCGCTAAAAAAGGATAATTTTATCTCATTATTATATTATTTAGGATATATAACTATTGATAAAGAGGAGATGGGTGAATTAAGATTGAAAATACCAAATCAAACTATTAGACAAATGGCGGCTGAATTTCTAAAAAGCTCAGTAGAATTAACTAATATGTTTGAAATAAATACACAAGAATTTATTTCATTATTAATAAAACTTATTTATCAAAATTCTTTAGAGGTATTTGACTACTTTGCAAAAGAGTTAGATAAAAATTCTTCTATTAGAGATTTTATTGATGGAGAGAGTTTTATCAAAGGTTATTTGATAGCTTTATTAAATCTGTCAAGTGTATTTACTGTAATTAGTGAAAAAGAAACCAATAAAGGATATACTGATATATATCTAACTTATGCCAGAAATTTAAAAGATAGCTTGCCAGAATTTATAATTGAATTGAAATATTTAAAAAAAGATGAAAAAATAGAATCAATTTTACCTAAAGCAAAAGAACAAATTAAAAAATATCTACATGATAAGACCAATACTAAGGGGATACTTTTAGTATTCCAAAATTGGAAGATGGTGTATTGTGATTTTGAGTAGCGTATGGTGTTAGAGAAGTATTTTAACACAGGAATGGAATATGCAAATAGTTGAAGATAACTGTCATATTTCTACTGGAGCAATTGTAAATGGCAGAACAATTATAAAGGAAAATACATTTTGGGGAAGTAATTCTATGGCAGGACAATATATTGAAATTGAGGCAAATTCTGTTGTAGGGGCTGGAAGGAATATTTTAAGATAGGAATGAGTATGCAGCTAAGTGAATTTAGACAAAAAGAATTTATAAACAGGGAAGAAGAAATTAAATTTTTAAAAGATTGGCTATATAATATACCAGATGAGATATTGTGGTTATATGGTCCGAAATCTACAGGTAAAACGACACTTATTGAGTATGTAATAGAAAAAGAGTTGACATCAAATTTGAAAATATTTGATAATTATTGGATAAAGTATATAAATTTTAGGGGGTTAATGATAGGAAGCTATGAAAGTTTTATAAATAGCTTTTTTGAAGAGGCTGACGGGGATGATGATTTTAGCGGTGAAATTAGCGCTAAGTTTAATATTGGAGTGATAAGATTAGAGGCCAAGGCATTAGAAAAGATTAAGAACAGGAAAAAGAATTTATTTAATGAATTGATAGAGAAATTTAAAAAAGTTAAGAAAACTAAGATAATAGTAATAGATGAGATACAGACATTAGAAGATATTTATTATAATGAAGAAAAAGAATTACTGAAAGAATTTTTAAACTTCTGTGTAAGGCTTACAAAAGAGCTTCATCTTTCCCATGTCGTTATTCTCAGTTCAAACACGATTTTTATAGACAGGATTTATAATGATGCGAAGTTAAAATTGACAAGTGAGTTTAAAAAGATTGACCATTTAGATAAAGAGACAACATTTGAGTATTTAGATTATAAGATAAACGAATTAAATTTATCCTTAGATAAAGGGCTTATTTGGGACTATTTAGGCGGCTGTATCCCTTTGATTCAGCGAATGTTTAGAAAAAGGGTATATTTCAATTCATTAAAAGAGTATTTAGAAAATGAAGTAAAGGTAGCTAAGAGTGAGATCATTGAAATTTTAAAAAGGTTTTTAGACAGGGAAAAAAGAGGGATTTTTAGACATATTGTAGCTGATATTATTGAAAAAGGGTATTATAGAAGTCTGGAAGATGAAAAAAAGGCTTATTTAGAAGTAATTGATTTTATGACAGGAAGAGAGATATTTTTTTATGATCCACCTGAGCAGTATGTAAAGGGAAATAATAGATTATACGAGAAGGCCTTTGAAAGGTTGACAGCAAATATGTCCTGATGAGCATGGGGGGATTTGTATATTACCTATAACGATAGATTGTATGAAAAGGCATTTGAGAGATTGACAGCAAAGTAAGTTAGATTGATTGGTAGAATGGTGCATAGTTCTTAGTATATCAATCCAAAAGGCTCTAAAAAACATTTTAACTGTTGGAGATTATTTTGAATAGAATTTGATTTTAATATTGAGTATTGAGTAAGGAGGATTTATGGAAGACAAAAAAGATATGCAACATAAGGAAGAGTTTAAGTCAATGCCATCAGAGTTTCAGGCATTAATTGCTGCAATTTTTCCTAATACTAAATACCTTGATGCCAAGTTTGATTATATGCAGGTTCAGATAGATGAGTTGAGGAAAAATCAAGAGAATTTTAAGGATCAGTTAAAAGATGTTAAAGATCAGCTAAAAGATCTTAAGAAAGATGTTGATTACAGGTTTCAACAAGTAGATAGGCGTTTTTCTGAGTTAAAAGAGGATATGACATATCGCTTTGAGCAGGTGGATAAGCGCTTTGAGCAGGTAGATAAGCGTTTTGAGCAGGTGGATAAGCGCTTTGAGCAGGTAGATAAGCGTTTTGAGCAGGTGGATAAGCGTTTTGAGCAAATAATTGTTTCTATTGATAACCTTGTGAATAGACTTGATAAGAGGGATAATGAGCATAGAAATTTTACATTGAGGATGTTTTCTATATCTATAGTAATCTCATTGATGGGGGCATTAGGGGCATTTTTAAAGTCAATAGGGCTATTTTAATGGAAATGTCAAGATATCTCTTATAGGTAAGGGTTTGTCTCCAGTTCAAAAATTTATGTTAAATTCACTTTAAAGGAGGATATTGATATGAAAAACCATTTGATTTCTTTCGTTATTTTTTGGGTGTTTTTATCTGCATCTTTTGGGCTTGCACATGCTAAGTTTATATGTGAGGTGGAAGAGATAGATGGCACAAGGCTTGTTTTGAAAAATTGTCAAGAAAAGGGGCTAAAAAGGCTAAAAGCAGGTGATACTGTTGCTATTACCAAAAAGAGAAAATTTAAAGAAGAAGAGTAATAAAAAGAAGATTTTTAAATGAGTGGAATAAGATTTATAATTTAAAGAGGCAATCCCTTATCTTATTATTTTAGATAAAAACCATATCGGAGCTATTAAACGTTTTATTTGCGAATATAATTTACAGGTAATGTAGCTAAAACCATTACCTATGAAGCGTTGCGAATTATGAGAATAATTGAGTTTAGACAAGATGAATTTATAGATAGAGAAAGAGAGATAGAGTTTCTTAAAGATTGGATAAATAATATTCCAAAGGAGATTTTATGGATATATGGTCCAAAATCAACAGGCAAAACAACTCTTATTGAGTATGTAATAGAAAAAGAGTTGACATCCAATTTGAAGATATTTGATAATTATTGGATAAACATTCATGTCAATTATCTATTGACACCCCGTCTGATGAAAGATAAATAATTTGAGAGTGCCAATTTCGCACAAACGAATAGTGGCATTTTTTGTACGGGGTTAGCCATTCATACATGTGCGAT
>JALWQB010000115.1 GCA_026994795.1 Deltaproteobacteria bacterium | reverse complement strand
CCTGTATATGGATACTATTTTTTGACCTTAATTCATATTATTGCAGGGATAGCTGGGATAATCCTGCTTAGAGCCATTTTGCCTTCTAATGTCTGGCCTGTTTGCGTAATCATTTTATCTCTTACGCCATTATGGTGCAGGAATTTAAATAATGTCAAACCTGACCCCAATGTAGTCTTTTTCCTCATAGTAGTTGCAATGTATTACCTTAAAAGGTATCGTGAAGTGGGCTATAATCGTCACTTGTTATTTTCCATTGCCTTTGCTGCCTTTGCAACTGCTGTAAAGTGGTGGGGCGTGTTTTTACTGCCAATCATTTATCTTTCTTATTATAAAAAGGCGCAAAAGGGAACTCATCACTTAGTCACAAGAAGGCAGTTTGCTTTTTATTTTATGTCTCTTGTTGTGCTTATAATATCTATCAGCTTTTTTGCTATAAGATGGCTGCTTTTAGTGATCCATGAAAGAAATTATACTGCCTTAATGAATTCTCTACAACTTAAATTATTTTTTATATTGAAATCACTATTGGTTGCTAAAAATTTTGTATTATTTTCTGTTACTCTCTTGTTTATCGCTGTTTTATTTCTTGTCTTTATAAATTATATTTTTAAACTATATTCTCATATTCGCATAATAAATCATTTAAAGATTTTCATTGAGATATTGTCTATCTTTTGCGTGTTTTTGTTCTTGTTTGATTTCCCTTTTTTAATATCAACTGAATTTTTACGTTCTTTAAATTATTTTGCATTAAGGTTATCTATTGCAAATCCCATATTGTATTATGGCTCTTCCACACATACGAACTCAATTATAAGCTCTATCCTCTTATGGCTTAAGGCTATGTGGCATTATAAGATGCTTAATATCAGCATTATTGCATTAATATTTACTGGCTTTGTTCTTTATCGCCGTCATAAGAAAGATAAGGCTTTTAATAATGATATTCATGGGATAGCAGTTTGTTTTTCTTTTATTATGACATCATTAATACTGTTAATGTGTTTTGTTGAACGTAGCCCCGACTCTCTTCATGCCCTCTTATATCCATTTTTTATTATTCCAATATTATGGGTATTTGTTTGCTTCCGTTATAATAAACTTATTATTTTTTTATTTATAGCCTTATTAACTACAATGTTAATTGAACAAAACTATAGGGTTAATGTCCTAAAATATTATCTGGCCAGAAGAGATTTACGGCAGCAAATACACAATATAGAGAGACAAGTTATTCCCCTAGTTCAGGATAAAAAAAGGATAATTTTATGTCAGAGAGATTTCCCTTTACTGCCTGATAGGATTAAACAGTATAAAGACATTTCTATTGTTTATTTAGACCAGTATCAATGTCGCTCGCAAGGCTTTATGGAAGATTTTTTGTTAAAAGGCGATATTTTATTAGTGCCTCAATGGCAATATAATGATTATCTTTCTAATATTATAAGGTTTTTGATAAAAAATAAAAAAATTGAGCCATCTTCTATCATTAATGGGGTTTATTATGGACCTTATAATCTTAAAAAGAAATTTATTGGCTATAGCTATAATGTCTTGTGAGGTTATGGAGGTAATTTGATGTATAGTCTATTTAAGGGAAAAGATATCCTTATCATAGGGGGAACAGGTTTTATTGGCAGGTGTTTAGTAAACAAATTTTTGTCTAATAATATTTCAGTTTCAATATTGAGTCTTAATAAGCAGGTTAATTTTTCTTCTGATAAAATAGTCCACTTTTTTTGTGATGTTAGCGACTATAAGGGCTTAAAGAAGACATTTCGTGATAGACGATTTGATTATGTATTTAATCTAAGCGGCTATATAAATCATTTTCCTCTGTTAAAAGGCGGAGAGAAGGTTATTCAGCAACACTATATTGGGGTATTTAATTTAATAAGGTTGTTATATAATGCCAATCTTAAGGCATTTGTTCAGGTGGGAAGCAGTGATGAGTATGGAAATGCCCCGTCTCCTCAGGCAGAAGACCTTAGAGAAGCGCCTTTTTCTCCTTATTCCGCAGCAAAGACCGGCATTACCCACCTTATTCAGGCATTGGCCCGCACAGAGGGCTTTCCTGGGGTGTGTGTGAGGTTGTTTTTGGTATATGGGCCAGGGCAGGATAATAAGAGATTCCTCCCTCAGATTATAGAGGGATGTCTTTCAGACAGGGAGTTCCCCGTATCACCTGGGGAGCAGGAGAGGGATTTTTGTTATATTGATGATGTGGCAGACGGGTTAATTAAGGCAGCCGTTACCAAAGAGGCCTATGGAGAGGTGATAAATATAGCATCAGGAAGACCTGTAAAGATAAAGGATATGGTAAAGAAGATTGTAGAGATTGTCGGCAAAGGAAGACCTCAGTTTGGAGCCCTTCCCTACAGGACAGGTGAGAGCATGTCGCTTTATGCTGACATTAAAAAGGCAAGGGAACTATTGGGGTGGGAGCCAAAGATTTCTCTTGATGATGGGCTGAATATGCTGGTTGACTGGTATAAAAAGCAGAATGTTGCGTGATATCTAATAGCTAATAATGTATAAGAAATCCCCCCTTATAACAGTTGTGATGAATTGCCTTAACGGAGAGAAGTATTTAAAGGAGGCGCTTGATTCATTATGTGCTCAGACGCTAACTGACTGGGAGCTCGTCTTTTGGGATAATGATAGCCGTGATAGGAGCAGGGAGATAGTATTTGACTATCAAAAAAAATATGGTGCAGATAAGATCAAAATATTTAAGAGCCAGACCACAGTGCCTCTTGGGCAATCGCGCTTTTGGGCATTTAAAAAGGCGAGGGGAGATTTTATAGCGATATTAGATGTAGATGATATTTGGCTTTCAGATAAACTTGAAAACCAGATGAGATTATTTGATAATAATGATGTCGGGCTTACTGTAACTGATTCCGTATTTTTTAGGGGAACAGAAGATTGTTATACCTGTTTTAGCAAGCATCCTCCTGAGAGGGGGCGGGTCTTTGGCCACCTTTTGCGCTTTAATTTTATGTCAACAGAGGCGATGATCTTCAGAAAATCCCATCTTAATAGGCTTTCATATTGGTTTAATCCATCTTATACAATGGTATGCGATTATGACCTTACATTGAGGCTCTCTCTTGTTACAGAAGTAGATTATCTTGACATTCCGCTATCTAAATGGCGTATGCATGGCTTGAGCGAGACATCTAAGAGGCCGTGGCTTTTGTTAAAGGAGTTATATGAGCTGTCAAGAGATTTATATAGCAAAAGTTATAGCAATGATGATAGTGCCAGCAGAGATAATCCCTATTCCATCTATCGTAATGGCTGTAAGAGATTTTATAATGAGGTGAGTTTGCGCCTTGCGCTGGAGGCATGGAGGGAAGGGGATTTATACAGCGCAAGGTGTTTTTTCCCTACAGACTCTCCTTTTTTTGTGTTAGATTGCCTTAGTTATATCTATCCCTTGCCTCTTCCCCAAAGTTTTATAGATATCTTGAAGAGAGTTAAGCGAATTTTATATAAATAAAAGCGAGGGTCTAGCCAATGATACCAGTTGTAATACTTGCAGGCGGTTTTGGGACGAGGTTGAGTGAAGAGACTGATGTTATCCCAAAGCCAATGGTCAAGATCGGGGATAAGCCTATTTTATGGCACATAATGAAGATTTATAGTCATTATGGCCTTAGAGATTTTATTATATGTCTGGGCTATAAGGGAGAGGTTATAAAGGATTATTTTGTAAATTATTTTTTGATGAATAGTGATATTACTGTAAACCTTGCTACAAATGACCTTACTATCCATAAAAATACCTCTGAAGACTGGCGGGTAACATTAGTGGATACGGGGCTTAATACCCTTACTGGAGGGCGTGTTAAGAGGGTTGCCCCATATCTTAAGGGACGCTTTTTGCTGACTTATGGGGATGGGGTATCAGATGTTAATATAAAAGAGGTAATTGAGTTCCATGATAAGAGCAAGACAATTGGCACTGTTACTGCTGTAAGGCCTACTGGGCGTTTTGGTGCAATATATATTGAGGATGGATTGGTAAGGCGCTTTACTGAAAAGCCTCAAGAGGGCGAGGGCTGGATTAATGGCGGTTTTTTTGTCTTTGAACGGGAGTTCATAGAATATATTGATGATGATTGGGCCATACTTGAGCAAACTCCCCTTGAAAGCCTTGCCCAAAAGGGTCAGCTTTCTGCCTATAAGCACTATGGTTTCTGGCAGTGTATGGATACATTAAGGGAAAAGAAATACCTGAATGCCCTGTGGGAAAAGGGAGAGGCGCCGTGGAAGTTATGGGAAGATTAATTTTGAAAAGATGGAATATAATACTGACTTTCTCATAATAGGCGCTGGGATTGTAGGGTTATCCCTTGCCTATGAGTTAAGCTCTTTCTATCCTGATGCATCCATAGCCGTCATAGAGAAAGAGCCTTATTCGCATTGCCATGCAAGCGGCAGGAATAGTGGCGTCCTGCATGCAGGCTTTTATTATTCAAAGGATAGTTTAAAGGCGCTTCTTACAAGGGACGGAAACCGTCTGCTCCACGAATATTGTGATAGACATAATATACCCATAAATAAGTGCGGTAAGGTTGTAGTTACAAAAGATGAAAATGACCTTATCGGGCTTTATGAGCTTGAGAAAAGGGGTAAGACAAATGGCATAGAGCTTTTTAAGATAGATGAAAGGGAGCTTCATAGTCTTGAGCCCCTTGCAAAGACATATAAATTTGCCCTTTACTCCCCAACAACATCTTCTGTTGACCCAAAGGAAGTATTAGAGGCAATTATAAAGGATTGTAGAGAAAAAGGGGTTAAGCTCTTTTATAATACTCCATTTTTAGAGTTAAAAACCCAAAATACTATTATAACCCAAAGCGCCATATTTAATGCAGGCTATGTCATCAATGCAGCAGGGCTTTATGCTGACAAGATTGCCCACTTGTTTGGTCTTGGGCGAAAGTATAAGATTTTGCCATTTAAGGGGCTGTATTTATATCCTGATAAAAAATATATAGATAACAATCAGATAAATAATATTCATATAGATAATAATATCCCGTCATTTAAGCGCCATGTTTATCCTGTCCCGAATCTAAAGAACCCCTTTCTTGGAGTGCATATTACAGTAACTCCTAAGGGTATCCCAAAGATTGGCCCTACTGCCATCCCCTGTCTATGGCGGGAGCATTATGGGGGCATTAAAAATTTTTCTCTTGAGGAACTTTTAGAGGTCATATCCACTGAGCTCAGGCTGTTTTTTTCTTCTAATGCAGGTATTAAGGGGCTGTTTTTTGAAGAGATACAGAAGAATATAAAGGCCATTATGGTACGGAGCGCACAAACTCTCCTTAAAGACGGGATTGACCTTTCAGGATTTAAAAGATGGGGGCAACCTGGGATAAGGGCGCAGTTATTTGACAATAGGGAGAAAAAACTTGTTATGGACTTTATTGTGGAATATGATAAATCATCGCTTCACATCTTAAACGCCGTATCTCCAGCCTTTACCTGCGCCTTTAGCTTTGCTAAATTTTTATGCGATAAGATAGAAAATCGTTTATAGGTTAAATGATAAAGTACATAGAATTATATAGAAGATATAAGAAGATATAGAAGAAAAGGAGCATAATAAAATGGGTAAGCGCATACTTATTACAGGCAATATGGGATATATAGGCCCTGTTCTCTTAAAATATTTGCGGGACCATTATGAGGGGCTATATATAGCAGGGTTTGATGCAGGCTATTTTGCCCATTGCCTGTCAGGGGCAAGGATATTCCCTGAGACGATGTTGGATTGTCAGTATTTTGGGGATTTGAGGCAGTTTCCCTATGATATTTTAACTAATGATAAAATAGATACTGTAATCCATTTGGCTGCCATATCAAATGACCCTATTGGGAATAGGTTTTCTAAGGTTACTGAGGCCATTAACAGCCATGCAAGCTATGAGCTTGCTGTAGAGGCAAAGAAAAGGGGAGTTAGTCGTTTTGTGTTTGCGTCAAGTTGCAGCCTTTATGGTTATGCAGAAGGGCCGCCCAGAAGAGAGCAAGACCCCCTAAATCCCCTCACTGCCTATGCAAAGTCAAAGGTATTTATGGAGGATGCCCTGAGCTCCCTTGCTGCTGCTGATTTTATAGTAACCTGTCTTCGTTTTGCCACTGCCTGCGGGATGAGCCAGCGGGTTAGGCTTGACCTTGTATTAAATGACTTTGTAATGAATGCCATACTATATAAAAAGATACTGATATTGAGTGATGGTACACCTTGGCGGCCTTTAATTCATGTAAAAGATATGTCAAGGGCAATTGCATGGGCAATGACAAGAGATGCAGTAAAGGATGGCTCTGGAGGGGCAGGCGAGTATGTTGCTGTGAATACAGGCTCAAATGACTGGAATTATCAGATCAAAGACCTTGCAAGCTATGTAGCTGATACTTTGCCTGAAAAAATAGAGATAGTGATAAATAAAGATGCCCAGCCTGATAAGCGTTCATATAAGGTAGATTTTTCACTTTATGAATCCCTTGCCCCTCAATACTTGCCTCAAATAACAATAAAAGAGGCAATAGAAGAGCTTTATGAGGGATTAAAGCCGATAGCCCGTGAATTTAAGGACAAAGATAAATTTAAGGATAACGGCGCTGGCTTCAGGGATTCTCATTATATACGTTTAAGGGTCTTAATCAATGGGATAGAAAACAGTCTCTTAACTGAAGACCTTTACTGGAAGAGCGGTTAAAGGTAATTTTTTGATAGTATAAAGAGAAAGAAATAGGCATAAATAGGCATATATAAATATTTTGACATTAAAAGCTATTTCTATAACTTGGATAATGGAATAATGGAGGGATTTTATTTATGATTGATGGTGTGATAATAAAACAATTGCGTCAGATACCTGATGAGCGTGGCAAGATTATGCACATGCTCCGTTGCGATGACCCTATGTTTGAAAAGTTTGGGGAGATATATTTTGCCACAGCTTACCCTGGTGTTATTAAGGGATGGCACTTACATAGGCGTCAGACCCAGAATTATGCAGTTGTTTATGGGATGATCAAGCTTGTCTTATATGATAACAGGGAAGGCTCTCCTACTAAGGGGGAGCTTCAAGAGATATTTATGGGGGAAGACAATTATATCCTTGTAAGGATACCCCCAATGATTATAAATGGCTGGAAATGTATAGGCACAAAGACTGCTATAGTAGCAAACTGCGCTACTGAGCCGCATGACCCAACAGAGATGGAGAGGATACCTCCTTTTGACCCATCAATTCCCTATAATTGGGATATTGTCTTTAAGTAGTGTTGGTGTCTAAATATCTCTATCAGTGTTCCCTTCTTACCTAAGATATGGTTGGGCATGAATTAAAGACTATTGATGATTTTAAAGTTCTTATAAAAAATTTTTTTGCAGAAGAGGACGTAAAAGTATTTCTCTTTGGCTCGCGTGCAAGGGGGGACCATTTGCCTTTTTCAGATATAGACATTGCAGTTGATTCAGAAAGGGATATTAGTAGAGAGCTTGTAAGGCTTAGGGAGATAATTGAAGACAGTAATCTTCCATATAAGGTGGATATTGTGGAGCTTTCGTCTAATAAGAAATTTCGTCAGGTTGTGGGAAAAGAGGGAATACGTTGGGTTTAAGTGAGCTTAAAGAAAATTTTGAAAATGCACTTTTAAGACTGAGGGAGGCTTATGAGCGCGCTATTGCAATCAAGACTGAAGAAGATTATTGTTTTTTCAGGGATAGCGCTATCCAGCGTTTTGAATTTACAGTAGAGATTTTTTGGAAGACAATTAAGGACTACTTGAGGGAATATGAAGGAATAGCCTGTAGGAGCCCAAAGGGATGTATTAGGGATTTTTTTTCTGCAGGTTACCTTGATGAAAAACTTACTATCTCATTGCTTGAAATGATTGATGACAGAAATATTACATCGCATACATATCATGAAGACCTTGCAGAATTCATATTCAAAAAGATAGGGCAACATATTGATAACATGGAAAAAGTATTGCCAATCCTCTTACAATGATCTGCCTGAGAAAAATGTATAGCAAGAGAAAAAACTTTATATTTTAAATGTTTTTTCAGAAAAATGGCAACTGTTGTTTTGATATAAAAAGCGCCTACTAAACTTAACTTTATTTTTCATTTGGCGGGGTATCAATAGATAATTGACATGAATGTTTAATAGTTGGGAGGATAATTAGATGGGGCAAGTTAAAGTTGATTTTGAACTAATTAATATTTTGGATAAAAACAAAAAAATAACTGCTACTGGTATTATAGACACAGGAGCTACGCTTTTGTGTTTGCCAAAAAAGATGATTGAAAAACTTGAGTTGGAATTTATAAGGGATGTAGATATTAGAACAACAAATGGAAAAGTAAAAAGGAGAATATATGGTGGTGCGAGAATTTTTATAAAAAATAGAAGTGCAACAGTTGATGTAGTGGAGATTGATGATGATTTACCACCATTAATTGGTGTAGTGGCATTAGAGGTGATGGATTTTGTTGTTTATCCTGATAAGTTGGATATTTTCCCTAATCCAGAGCATAACAATGAATATATGATAGATATGCTATAAGGAATTAAAATTTAAAGATATACTGTAACTATTCAGGTAATTATTCATGTAATTATTTAGTCTACCTGCAACCTATTGATATAAAAGGCCAATCTTCCATCTATATTTCAGTGTAAAAATTGATTTTTCTATAATCAGCGACTTACATGAAACCAAGCTGAATAGTTACAAAAACTGTTAGATTTTATTGATGAAGAGTTTTTTGAGGGCGCTTAACTTATTGAAATAATATAATAAAATTGAAAATGTTGTGTGATATGCACTAATTTTAACTTTATTTCTTGAATATAGTTCACCCCTATGTTACTTTTTCTTGATTATGAATATAGTCCACAGGGATATTGAGGAGAGGGTCAGGGAATGGCTATACGAGCCTCAAATTATACTTATTAAAGGCGCTCGCAGGGCGGGAAAGACGACCCTGTTGCATCTCTTAAAAAACGAGCTTGAAAAAGGAGGTGAGAAAACCGCTTATTTTGCAGTAGATCAACTGCTTTACGAGCCATTCTGGAAGGCTTCATCAATATTTTATAATTTTTTGCAAAATGAGTATGATTTTTCACCCAATCTCCCCCTGTTTTTGTTTCTTGACGAGATACAATATCTTGACGACCCTGGCATCTTTTTAAAAACATTATATGACCTGAGTGCAAAAGGCCTAAAGATATTGGTTACTGGCTCATCAACCCTTGAGCTTTCCAAGACAAGAGAGTTCTTGCCCGGAAGAAAGATAGAGTTTGTCCTTGAGAGATTTTCATTTCTGGAGTTCTGGCGTTTTCATACTGGCAAAAAAGAAGCGCCATCCTTTGAGCCAAGGGATATTAAATCACTTAAAGATTTTTACATGGCCTTTTCTAATCGGCTTGAAGAGGCGTTTATTGAATATCTGACATGGGGAGGATACCCAGAGGTTATTGGGGTTCAGGGAAAAGACAAAAAGGGGGTAATGCTTAAAAATATTCTTAATACCTATCTTGAAAAGGATGTTGCCGCCCTATTTCACCTTCAAAATATTTCTAATTTCAATAAATTGATCCGTTTGCTCTCAAGTCAGGCTGGGCAGTTATTAAACAAAAAAGAGTTATCTTCTACCCTTGGTATGCATTTTAATACGCTTGTATCTTATCTTGACCTTTTATCAGGCACCTTTATCTTTGATTTTGTTACCCCCTTTTTCAGTAACATCAGAAAAGAGTTATCCAAAATGCCCAAGGTCTATGCAAGGGATATTGGCATCATTCAGTGCGTAAGACCTGACTTTTATGGAGATTATAGGCTGGCGGATGGTCATAGGGTGGAAAATTTTGTTTATCGTCATCTCCTTGAATATTTTGATCAACACGAAATCCATTTTTACAGAAAGAGGGGAGGGGCTGAGATTGATTTTGTAGTCTTGTATGATGCGGTTGCAATCTTGATTGAGGTAAAATTTAGAAAAGGTAAGCAGATAAGATGCCCAAAGGCGATGAAAAACTTTGAGGAACTTTATGGAGATATGGTGAGGCAGCGAATTATTGTTACTCAAGACTATTTGGCCTTTAAGGAAGAGACCTTGTTTATTCCAGCCCCGCTTTTCCCTTTTTTGAGGCTGAAATGACCTGCACTGATGTCTTACTGGAAGATATTAGGCGTTTTAGTATTTTGTGAGTATTTTTCTGAGGATATCAATTGACCGGGCGTGCCAGAAGAAGGCTTTTTCTCAATATATGCTCCTTATTGTCCTCTCCTGCCTTTGGCCTAAGCCGACTTTTTCGGGCTCTAACCCATGTTAAGAAATATTCTATCCTCACATGGCACAGAGTAGATAATATATATAATATTAATAAGTTAAGAAAGCCACATAATAATAATATTGATAATAGACGCCCTATACAACCTATGACAAAGGGGCTTACGGTTGCCCCAGAAGCCTTTAAGAGCCAGTTGGCTTTTTTGTTGAAGTTTTATGATGTTATTGATATAGATAGTTTTTATTCCCATATTAAGGATTCTAATGCCGATTTTTTAGGTAAAAGCGCTGTCTTGCTGACCTTTGATGATGGTTATTCAGATTTTAAGACAACTGTCCTCCCTGTTCTTGAGGAGTTCAATGTCCCTGCAATAGTATATGTAAGCCCTGGGTTCTGGGATAAGAGGGCTCGTCTTTGGTGGTATGAATTAGAAGATATTGTATGGCAGGCAGCAAGGGATAATACACTTTATTTTACATGGCAGGGAAGTGATTATAATATAAGGCTGGTTACAGACAAGGACAGGGTGAGCTGTTATTATATGCTGCATGGCATGATGATGGCAATGGGTCATTCCATGCAGGCAGAATTTCTTGATATGTTATGGGATGTTTCAGAGGCGTCTTCTCATGCTCCTTATGCCCAAATGCTCTCACAAGATGATATAAAATGGCTTTCTTCTCACAGGCTTATTACCATTGGGGCTCATACATATAGCCATTCTGTGCTGCCTGTCTTATCCCGACAGGATGCCATAGATGAGGTCATAAAGGGTAAAAAGATACTTGAAGATGTAACTGACCGGCCAATAGATCACTTTGCATATCCCTATGGCGCTGCCTCACGAAGGGAATATGACCTTATAAGAGAGCTTGGCTTTAAAACCGCTGTTACTATGAATCCAAGGACAATTTCTCAATCTCATATAAGAAGAAATGATAAAAAATTCATGTTTAGCCTCCCGCGCCTTTCTGTTAGAGGGGATGTCCCATATCCAGCCAGCATAAAGGTCCCTTTATCAGGCATAGAAGAATATTTATTATTCCCCATAACTTTTTTAAAAATATCAATAAGTTCTAATAATCGTTAATCGTAATAAGAACCCCTGCCCCTGCAACGTATTAAGCGCCTGCTGCCTCCTGTATGGAGATATCAGGCATAAGCGCCATTAGAAAGGTATTGCATGGCATACAGAGGATGCCCTTTTGCATGAGCCTTTCCTTGCCCATATAGAGTAACAGGCATCCAGCCTGTGGGTAGTCCTTTTTAAAGGCCAAAAGGCTGTTGAGCATCTTTGGATGTATGGTCTCTGAGTTCTTTACTTCAATTGCCCAGAAGGTGTCCTCGCCGTAGAGGACGAAATCCACTTCAAGGCCTGAACGTGTGCGCCAGAAAAAGAGCCTGCACCCATTGGCCCTGTGGCTGCACCATGCCCTAAGGTGTTGCGCTACAAGCCCTTCAAGGGCAGGGCCATGTATTTGAGAGGCATTATCCAGAGGTCCCTTGGGTCTTAACGCCGTAAAGACCCCTGTATCAAAAAGATAAAACTTTGGATGAACTGAAAGGCGTCTTTTGGCCTTTCTGGTGAATACTGGCACTCTGAAGGATAAAAGGAGGTCATCAAGGATTGAGAGGTAGCCCTCTACAGTCTTTCGCTCCACCTGACACTCCCTTGACACATTCGCTACAGTTAGGATAGAGCCATGGGAAAAGCTAACGGCCTCCAAAAATCTGCTGAATGCCCCTATGTTTCTTATAAGCCCTTCCAGTTGGACTTCCTCACGTAAATAAAGAAGCGATATATATGCCATGAGCGCTTCTTTGGGCTCTGGGGCGTTTAGGATAAGGGGCACCATGCCATTTCTTAAGGCGTCTTTTAGGTTAAAACCTTCTCCAAGTTCTCCTGCCATAAATGGATGCATGGTCTTTATTGCTGCACGGCCTGCAAGGAGGTCAACGCCGCTCCTTTTCAATTTCCTCGCACTTGAGCCTGTCATTATAAAACGCCGCCCCTTGTGTTCTTCCATGAGTTGATGCACTACATCAAGGAGAACAGGAAGCTTTTGGATCTCATCTATAACAATTGTCCTTTCAGACCCTGCTGCGTAAACCACATCCCGCAGCCTTTCAGGCCTTGCAGCATACTCCCTGAAGACCTCAGGGGCAAGAAGGTCAATGAAGAGTGCATCATCATGTCGCATCTTGAGCCATGTGGACTTTCCAGTGCCCCTTGGGCCAAATAGAAAATAGCTTTGTTCTGGCTCTCTAAAAAAACGAGTTATTAATTCCATTTTTACGGGATTTTTGGAGTTAGCGTTTCCATTTTTAACCTACTTTCAGCATAATAGTTTTAATGAGTTTGTCAATATAGCATAGAAGGCACCATAAAGGCAGCATAGAAGAGATAATTATTTGTTTTATAAAAATATCAATAACCTCTAATCTCACAAACTTATAATCTTGTAATATTGTCTTTTATTACCCATTTCCCCCTAAAATACCATAGACTCCCGCCCCTTATGCCCTCAACCTTATGGAGGGCATTCTTGATTTCTAATAATCTATTTAACAATCCCCCATCTCCGTCTTTCTTATCTAAATCTTATCCCCGCCTTTTATCTACCCATATAACCCAGCCTCAGCCTATCCCTTCCTTTCCCCATTTCCATCCTGTTTTTAACAGCCCTTGTAATAACTATGAAATAATCTTCTCATCAGGGAGAGAATGCCTGTTTTTTGCCCTGAGCCTTTTGGGCATATCACATAACGATGTAGTATTATTGCCTGATTTTATATGCGATGTTGTCCTGTTGCCCCTTAATGCCCTGAAAATAAAGATAGTCTTTTATCCCATAACTCATTCCCTTAGCCCTAACTGGGATGCACTTTGTAAACTTATAGAATATTATAGACCAAAGGCCATAGTATATGTAAATTATTTTGGGTTTTATAAAGATATATTTCAATATCGTTCACTGGCCAAAAGGTATGGCCTGATTGTGATTGAAGATAATGCGCATGGAAGCGATTCCATGTTTATAAGCTCAAATTCATCTGCTATTTTACCAACCCCACTTGGAAGGATAGGCGATATTGGCCTGACATCATATTGGAAGACCATGCCCGTGCCTGTTGGGGCAGGGCTTTTTTTGAATGATAGGGAGATCAGGTTAAAATACAAAAGATATATGGAAGATAAGATAAATACAAAAAAAGGCATAATATATAGTTATAATCATTATATTTATAATAATTATAATAATTGTAATAATTGTAATAAATTTAGTAAGATATCAGGATATAATCTTTTCAGTGGAGATAATATTAATTTACTTAAATTTATTATAAGGACTGTATGCCATTGGCTAAATATCTCTATACCATATTATAGGAAGAGGGCTTACGAGACCTTATTAGAAGAGATTGTAAATGAGGCGCCCTCTACTGCCGCCTATGAGAAGCGCTTGAGTTTTCCACATGCCTTATTGTCCGCCATTTTAAAGATAGAGGCCAATAATAGTGAGGTCAACAGAGAGAGAAGGAGGTCTATTTATAATGTATGGCACAACTTTTGTGTCAACAAAGGGCTTAGGCCAATTTTCCCGTCCCTTCCCAATGGCGTAAGCCCGATGGTGTATCCTGCTTATGCAAGGGATTTTGCTGAACGGCAGAGGTGGCTTATATGGGGGCAGAGACATGGCTTTGACATATACCCATGGCCTTCTCTTCCTAAGGAGGCGGTTAAGGCTGAAGCTGGAATGGCAGTCTCTATGTGGAAAAAGATACTTTGTTTTCCAATACATCAGTATATGGAGCCTCTTAAGCTTAAGGACAGGTTAAAAAGTCTAAAAAAGACAATATAATAATGAGATAATTTATAATTTATTATATGTAAGTTACCATGACTATAGAGATATTATCCATAGAAGATGCAAGAGATGCGTGGCTCAATTTTCAACATGATGCAGACCTTTATGCCTTTCAGTCCTATGACTGGCTTTATTTGTGGTATCAATATGTTGGAAGAACAAAGGGGCTGGATGCAAAGATTTGTATTGTGCGATGCTCCGGTGATATTAAGGCGATCTTCCCGTTTGCCCTGCAGAACTATTGGGGCATAAGGGTATTAACATGGCTTGGCGGAGTGGTTACTGACTATCATGCCCCACTCCTTTCTCAGGGCTTTAATATGGATAAAGGGGAATTTTATAGGCTCTGGCATGAGATTTTAAAAGACCCCTTACTGGGAAGCCCTGATATAATCTGGTTTGAAAAGCAGCCTGAGTTTATCAATCACAAGAAGAATCCCTTTGTCTTCTTGTTTAAGGGGTCTATATATCCATTCAGGACCAATGCCTATCATACCATTTTGAATGGCACATGGGATGAATATTTTAGGGCGCATAGAAAGTCTAAACACCGTTCAGATTCAAAGAGGCAACTGAGTAAATTAAGTGATAGGGGAATATTATTGTTCCATCATATAGAGGATACTGAGGATATTGAGCGCTTTATCGGGCATCTCATGGCCCAGAAGGAAAAGAGATATAAAGAGATTGGGGCTGGAAATATCTTTAAAGAGGCTCCCCTGAGAGATTTTTATAAGGCAGTTATCCCCCAGCTTGTTAGGAAAAGGGGCGCCCATTTTTCTGCATTAACAATAGATGACGAGCCAATAGCCCTTCACTTTGGCCTTATAGATAATAAGAGGTTTTATTATCTTATGCCCACATTTAATAATAATTGGAGGCGATATTCCCCTGGCAGGCTCCTTATGGAGCATCTCATAGAGTGGTGCTTTGATAATAGCTTTGAGATATTTGATTTCACTATAGGCAATGATGATTACAAGATGACATGGGCTGATAGGGAGTTAAGATTATATCAATATACAGAGGCGCTTACTTTAAAGGGCGTTATTTTTAAATATTATAATCAAATGATTGCACAAATGAAGGCAAATAAGAGGTTAAGGGCTATAATTTCCAGTATTAGGAGTAAATTATAATAGGTAATGCAGTTACCATGCGTATTGGGCTACTATATAACTGTTAAATTCATTTTGTAATCGGCCGCTATTCCATTAGCCTTTTAAATGCCTTCACATAAATCCTGCTACTTGGGCTAACGATATTATTTACTGGGTCAAAAAATAAGATTTCATTTTCACTCAAAAGAAAGATTATGTCTATATAGTCCTTTAGATTTTTTGGATAAAAATAACCTGTCTCTATAATCTCATTTGCAATAAATTTAAACTTGTCTATAAAATTATCACTCAACTTTTTCTCGGCTATAAATATTTCTATTTCATTTTTTGTCCTATCCGCCTCCAGATCAAGGTATTCTTTTAACGTATCATAATACCTATATTCATCCAGTAATTTCTTTATATCACTAACGCACCCCCCAAGATAATCGTAGATTAAGTCTATCTCCTCTTTGTTAAATCCCTTTTGCCCTAACCATGCAGCAATGTCTTTTTTTTCTAAGTGATTGATTAATTTAAAATTAGTTGTCTTTTTTAGCCGCGAGTTATTATAGATTCGCTCTAAAAAAACTGTATTTGAAGTCAGGATTACCGCATGAGACGTATGAAGCTCTTTTGTAAGCCTGACGCAAAAATTCAAAAATTCATTTAACAATAACCTTTCTCCATTAAGGTATATATCCTGTAAGGTCTGGATTTCATCAATAATAATAATTTTTTTCTTTTTTATCTTTTGTAGGTTTAATATTAGTTGATTAAATAGATTTTTTTTATTTTGGCTTAATTGATTAAATAGTTTTGACTTTATTCTTATTACCCCAAGGTTTATTTCGCCTTCAATCTCGCCCTCGCTAAAGTCATCTATCTCATCATCTTCAACCTCTTCAAAAAAGGAACTGATAAAATTATCATAATTTGTTACAAGAAGACCCCTAAAATTTATATATTTGACCCAGTAGTCAGATGCCTTAAACAGGCCAAAGTCTCTCATTAATACCCGTTCAATAACATATTCAATTAATGTGGTCTTGCCTGAGCTCTTTGGGCCATAGACCCATAGTATCCTTTGGGGGACATTTTTAAAGTAATCTTTAAAAAACTCTATCTCATTGCTGCGGTTAATAAGCTCATCACCCCTGAATTCTTCTATCTTCATCCCAATTCCTCAATTTGTTATATGTTCAGTTATGAAATTACAGGATTCAGGGTATAATTAAACAGCTTATCATCCTAAATGCAAGGGGAAAGGATTGTTCTGTAAGCCCCCCCGACAATATAACAAGCCAATATTAAAGATAAAAGGAGGATAATATGCTTATAAAGATTGTAACGACTACCTCTACAAGGGAAGAGGCAGAGAAGATAGGGCGTGCAATTATAGAAAAGAGGCTTGGGGCATGTTCTCAGGTCTCAGGACCAATAAAGAGCATCTATCCGTGGAAGGGCAATATTGAGTCAGATGAGGAGTGGGCGCTTACCATAAAGACATTACAGGAAAGATATGAAGACTGCGAGGCTCTTATAAGGTCTCTTCACTCTTATGAGGTGCCTCAGATTATTGCATTTAAGGCAGAGGCTGCGTATAAGCCTTATTATGACTGGCTTATCTCATGGGTGAAGGGATGATTATAAGTTTATTTGCTGATAACAGAATTTAGAGGCGATGGGTTTATAAACAGGGAAAGGGAGATATCTTTTCAAAAGGACTGGGTTAATAATGTCCCTAAAGAGATTCTATGGCTATATGGCCATAAATCTATTGGTAAAATTGCATTAATTGAGTATGTAATAGAAAAGGAACTGACCTTAAATCTCAGGATATTCAACAACTACTGGATAAAGTATATAAACTTTAGAAGGACAATAGTAGGAAGTTATGATAGTTTTATAAATAGCTTTTTTAAAGAGGCTGAAGAAGAGGATGATTTCAGAGGTGAGATTACTGTTGGCTTTAATATTGGAGTAATAAGATTAGAGGCAAAGACCTTAGAAAAGATTAAACGCAAGAGGAAAAATTTATTTAATGCTCTGTTAGCGTAAAAAATAAGTATGAGAAGCAAAACCACAAAGGCGATGATTTGAAAATTCAACCCCCCCAAAAAAATTTTCTTGCTAATTGTAACCTTTAAGGTTACATAGAATTATGATAAAATCATTCAAACATAAAGGATTGGAGTTATTTTTTTATACAGGCTCAAAAAAGGGGATTGTTCCAGAACATGCTAAAAAGTTAGCGAAAATTCTTGACAGATTACATGCAGCAGCGGAATTTAGAGATTTAAAATGGCCTGGTTCTAATTTTCACCATTTAACAGGCAATTTTAAGGGCATGTATTCAATCTCTGTGTCAGGTAATTGGCGGATTATATTTAAATTTGAAAATGGCCATATTTTAGATGTCGATTATTTAGACTATCATTAAAGAGGGGAAAAATGAGAGTAATAAAAAGAAAGCCTACCCATCCAGGTCAGATATTAAAAGAAGATTATTTGGAGCCATTGAACTTAACTATTACGGAGCTATCAAGAGCTCTTGGCACTTCGCGCAAGACTTTATCAAAAATAATTAATGGGCGAGGCTCTATTACTCCAGAAATGGCTTTAAAATTATCACAAGCATTTGATACTAGCCCTGAATTTTGGCTAAACCTTCAAACGACATACGATTTATGGGAAGCAACTCAAAAATCATCAGATTGGCAAGCAATAAGTCAGTTGGTAAGTAATGAGGCTTATCAGGCAATTTAAAATAAAATGCTTATAACGCTAACAAGCGGGTGCACTTGCCGCCAATCCGCAAGTGAAGCGCAGCGGATTGGCGGCAAGTGCACCCTTGGTCGATAGAAAAACTCAAGAAGATCAACAAGACAAGGCTCATAAGACAGAAGTACTTACTTTAAGGGGCGTTATTTTTAAATATTATAGACAAATGATTGCATAGATAAAGTCTAACAAGAGGCTAAGGGATATAATTGTCTGTATCAGGAGTAAATTATAAGATGCAGTAAGGTGTAATAAGCTTTCTTGCCCTCAATAATTGACAGGCTGGAGTGAGAATGATAATAAGAGCGTTTATATGCTAATCCCAAACATAGAGGCCAGTGAGAATGGTATAGAAATTTAAATAGTTTTTTTAAAAAAAATAGAAAATGTAGAATTTAACTGTCCTAACCACCTTTTCGCCCCCTTTTGCCGTGCAGGATTTGGGTGTAAGTTATTTATTGATTAATGGGAGTCTTTCATGTCTATAGAAGTTCGTGTCCCCGGCTCAAAGAGCGTAACGCAAAGGGCCCTTATAACCTCAGCCCTTTCAGATGGCGCATCAATATTAAAAAATCCCCTTATAAGCGAGGACCCCTTGCTTTTAAAGGATGCCTTATGTGCGCTTGGGTGCAGTATTGATGACGCTAATGCATCCAATTCATGGAAGGTCTATGGGACAGACGGGGAATTGACGCCTGTCTCATCGCCTGTATCTATATTTATGGGCAACAATGGAACAGGCTTTCGCTTTATCACTGCTCTCTCCTGTCTTGCAAGGCACGCAGGCTCAATAAGGCTTTATGGGACAAAGAGGATGGAAGAGCGCCCTATATTACCGCTTATAAAGGCATTAAGGGCGCTTGGCGCAAGGCTTGAGACAGAAAAGGGGAATGACTGTCCGCCTGTTATTGTATATCCTTCACAAATAAGGGGTGGCATAGGTGAGGTGGATGCCTCAAAGAGCAGTCAATATCTTTCCGCCCTGCTCCTCATTGCGCCTTATGCGAAATCACCCACTGAAATACGGATAAAGGGCGAGCTTGCCTCAAGCCCCTATCTCAACATAACGCTCTCTGTTATGAAAGACTTTGGCGTGGAGGTAAAAAGAGACGGCAACACATTTCACGCCCCTCTTGCACGCTATAAGGCAAGGGAGTTTTCCATAGAAGGAGATGCCTCAAGCGCATCATATTTCTTTGCAGCAGCAGCGATTACAGGGCTTGAGGTTACTGTGAAAAACATCCCCAGGGATTCCATACAAGGCGATGCCAATTTTGTCATGCTGCTTGAAAAGATGGGGTGTAAGGTGATAAGCCATCCTGCCTCATCCTTAAAGGGGACGACCGTAAAGGGTCCGTCTCCCATATCAAACGGCCTTTGTCCGATAGATGTGAGTATGAAGGATATGCCTGATATGGTTCCAACGCTTGCGGCAATCGCCCCTTTTGCCCAGGGAAAGACTGTTATAAGGGATTGCGCTCACTTGAGGATAAAAGAGACCGATCGGTTAAGCGCTATTGCCAGAGGGCTGTCAAGATTGGGGGTGGAGGTTGAGGAATTACCTGACGGCCTTATAATCAATGGAAAGGGTAGTGATATAGACCTTATTCCAGCGCCAATAGAGACATACGATGACCACAGGATTGCAATGGGCTTTGCAATTATGCAATTAAGGCAAAAGGGCATAAAAATCAATAACCCTGAGTGCGTCTCCAAGTCTTTTCCAGACTTCTGGAAGTTGTGGGAAAGGGCATTTTCAGGCATATAAATAATTATAAATAAGAAAATGCGTAATACCCTCATCAATAACAGCTCTAAGCCCTTTAAGTTGTTTCTCATAGGCTTCAGGGCCACAGGAAAGACGAGTTGCGCCCTTTTGCTTTCTGAGCGGTTAAGCTGGCCGTTTATTGATATGGATAAGGAGATTGAAGGGGAGATTGGGACGACCATACAAGAATTTGTAAGCGCCAATGGCTGGGGTGCATTCAGAGAGATTGAAAAGAGGCTTTTAAAAAGGCTTTTACAGTCATCTCCTCCGCTTATTGTCTCAACAGGGGGCGGCATAGTAGAGCATATTGACTGTATCTTCCCTGTGCCAGAAGACTCTGTCTTTATATGGCTCAATGCAGGGGAAGAGACCATAAAAAAACGGCTTTTAAAAGATGCGGATGGAGCAGCTCTTCGGCCATCGCTTACAGGAAAAGATACCATTCAAGAGGTAGGGGATGTTCTTAAAAAGAGGGCCCCGCTTTATAAAAGGCTTGCAACCTTTTCAATAAATGTAGATAACTTATCTGTAAAAGAGGCTGTTGATATAATAATCCAGCGCCTCAATACAAAACAATAAAGAATAAAAACACATATAGCACGGAGAGGATACATGCCAGGCAACATATTTGGCCATTTATTCAGAGTAGTTACATGGGGTGAGAGCCACGGCCCCGCGATTGGGGCGGTTATAGACGGCTGCCCCCCAATGATAGCTGTTTCAGAGGCTATGATACAGATGGAGCTTGATAAGAGGCGTCCAGGAAGGGGTGGCGTATCTGAGACAATGAGAAAAGAGCCTGATAGGGTTGAGATACTTTCTGGCGTATTTGAGGGAAAGACTACAGGCACGCCCATCAGCCTGATTATATGGAATAAAGACCACAGACCCACTGCCTATAAGCGCCTTAAAGATGTTTTTCGCCCGGGGCATGGAGATATTACCTACCTTAAAAAATACGGCATAAGGGACCATAGGGGCGGAGGCAGGGCATCAGGAAGGGAGACCGCTGCCCGTGTTGCAGCAGGGGCG
>JALWQB010000114.1 GCA_026994795.1 Deltaproteobacteria bacterium | reverse complement strand
AACAGAAACTATGGATGTAGTCACATGATTGTAACACCGCACCACGCAGACCCATTTAATGCGGCGCCAAAGCGCCCCCCTTATTATCCGTATAATGCATCTTATGAATTATTAAAGCAATATGAAGGCGCGATAGGGGTAAAGGCGCTTGCCTTTGAGCGGATATATTTTGTGGAAGGGCTCGGGCGCTTTTTCACAAAGGAGGCCATTCCAGAGGGTGTTGAGGCAAAACCGCTCTCTGCAACAGAGCTAAGAGAGCGTCTTGAGATGGGGATTGATGTCCCTCATTTTTTTTCTTCTAAAAGGCTGCTTGATGAGCTTAAAAGGGCATACCCCCCAAGACACGAGCAGGGCTTTACCATATTCTTTACAGGTCTTTCAGGAGCGGGCAAATCCACGCTTGCCAAGATGCTGTTTACAAAGTTTTTAGAGACTGGAGAGCGCCCTGTAACCCTGTTAGATGGGGACATTGTAAGAAAGCACCTATCAAGCGAGCTTGGCTTTTCAAAAAAACACAGACACATAAACATCATAAGAATAGGCTTTGTGGCAAGCGAGATAACCAAAAATGGAGGCATTGCCATTTGCGCCCCTATCGCCCCCTATGAAGAGGCAAGGCAATATAACAGGGAATTAATATCCCGATATGGAGGTTATATAGAGGTATATGTGGCAACCCCGCTTGAGGTATGTATGAAGCGAGATAGAAAGGGGCTGTATCGTCTTGCGCTTTCTGGCAAAAAAAGGGGGATTACAGGTATAGATGACCCTTATGAGGCGCCTGTAAACCCCGAAATAACCCTTGATACCACTGAGATGTCTGCTGATGAGTGCGTTATGGAGATAATGGCCTATCTTAAAAAGGCAGGTTATATACGATATTTTGATGCTTGATAGGTAATATTTATTATATTTCCTATATTCTTATATAAAAGGAGGCTAAAAAGGACCATGTATGAAATATTTGTTGAACGGCACTTTGCAGCAGCCCACTACTTGAGGAACTATCCGGGGAATTGCGAATTTTTACACGGACATAACTGGATAGTCAGGGTATATGTGAAGGCTGAAGGCCTTAATGAGATTGATGTCGGCATAGACTTTAGAGAGCTTAAAAAAATTGTTGATAATGTAATAGACGGGCTTGACCATACCAACATCAATGACCACCCAGAGTTTCAGGACAAAAATCCCTCAAGCGAAAACATTGCATCCTTTATATATAAAGGGGTCAAAGAAAGGCTTTCAAAGAACGGCGGAGTAAATGTCTCAAGGGTTATCGTATGCGAGACCCCGACAACTGGAGTAACTTATTGGGAATAGATGGGAAGAAGCATGGATAAAAAAGCCACCTTTAAATAAAAGCTGTGCATAACAAAGGACAATACATTAAGCGTTTAACCCATGCCTACAGAAAAGGGCTTTCTATTAAGTATGCCTTTTCTCATGCCCCAATTATCCATAATATCTCATATAATGAGATATGGGGCCGTTCTCTTGCGCTTGGCAGGGAAATTATTCTTATTCAAAAGACGGAAGGCCTTTTTGATATCCTTAAAAACAAGATATGGGCAATGGAGCAAACTGGGAGGCTCTTTACCCCCGGCCTTATCTTCTGGGCGGAATGCCTTACAAATGCCAAGGGACGATTTCAAAGGGATTGGTATGCCCCGTTTGGGGGCATATACCTTACTATGGCAATTCATCCTGACCTTCCAAGGTCATTATGGCATTTGTATGGACAGATGAGCGCTGTGGCTATATGTAAGGAGATTAAGACACTGGGGGGTAAGCCATCTATAAGGTGGATAAGCGATGTATTGATAAAGGGGAAAAAGTGCGCGGGCATCCTTGTAAAGGCTACAGGAAAAACCCCTATGAATGAAGAATATATCATGGTTGGGATGGGCATAAATGTAAATATTGCCTCATTCCCGAAGGCGATAAGGGATGAGGCTACATCTATATGCCTTGAATCTGACCATGAACCTGACCATATCCCCATAAGGAGGCTTTCAGTCATCACCTTTGGCTCACGGCTTATGGCAAGGCTTTCAGTTGAGATGGCAATCCTCCATTCATGGTATGCAAGATACATTCAAGAAGAGCTTCAACTATCTGAAAATCCAGTAATAAAAGACTATAAATCATTTGCGGACTTCGTTGGAAAAGACATCATATATGCTGACAATATTGATACGGGGCATTTTATAGAGGCATCAGTAAAGGGCATTAACGATGATGGAAGCCTCCTTATGACCTGTAAAGAGGATGTAGAAATTGACCTTATAAGCATCTATGAAGGAGAAATAAGGGTAAAGGTTAAATAACCCTATTTTGAATTTCATATCCCCAATAGGAGCGCATATTTGGGACGAACTCGCCAATTTCAGGATTTAGGCATGACAAATAACTTAAAAATATTGTAAAAACAACAAGTTGACGGCATATAAAATCATTTAACATCTTAGGCGGTATTAAGTTAATGATACCAATTATCCAGTCTGACGAAAAGGTTAAAAAATGGGCAAAAAATTCAGAAAAATTGGCAACAAAAGAGTGGATAGACGCAGTTCATATCATAGGCAGCAAGCAGTATGGCGGGGCAGAGAGATTTTTCTTGAGGTTAATAGACGCCCTCTTAAAAGATGGCCTTAATATACAGGCGATCCTTAGAAAGGGAACAGAATTTGCCTCATCTGTCCCGGACAATATCCCCTATAGCCTCTCCCTTATGAAGACCGTATGGGACCCTATCTCAAAATATCACCTTAACCGTGTGATAAAGCGCCTGTCTCCCGCCATTGTCCAGACCTACATGGGCAGGGCGACAAGGCTTGTAAGGCTCAAAAAGGGAAAGCTGCCCGTCCATGTCGCAAGGCTTGGGGGATATTATAAACTTAATGGTTATAGACATGCGCATGCCTGGATTGGCAACACAAAGGGTATATGCGATTATCTTGTAAAAAACGGATTTTCACCTAATAATGTATATCATATACCAAACTTTGTTGAAATCCACCCAAATATCATGTCTATTCCCCAAAAAGAGTTAAGAGATAAGCTTAACCTCCCTCAAAATGCCTTTATCTTTGTTGCAGCAGGCAGATTTATAGAAATAAAAGGTCATAAACTGCTATTAAAGGCATTTTCAGGGCTTATAAAGACATACGATAAGGCAGCACGATATATCTTGCCCCCTCTTTTACTGGTCATAATAGGAGATGGGCCTTTAAGGACGGAATATGAGGATATTATCAAGACATTAGAGATTGAGGCGCAAGTTGCGATGCCCGGCTGGACAAACACGCCTGAATATTATTTTCGTGCCTCAGATGCAGTTGTCTTCCCAAGCCTTGAGATGGAGACCCTCGGCAATGTAATCCTTGAGGCATGGACGCTGAAACGCCCTGTAATTACAGGGGCGCATAGGGGGGCAAGGGAGATAACAGAGCACGGCATTGACGCCATCAGCGTGCCCTGCGGCCATGTCGCCCCTTTGGAAAATGCCATGATGGAATTGATAACAAATGAAAAGTTACGAAAAGAACTGGCAAATAATGGAAACAAGAAGGTAAAAAGACTATATTCAAAAGAAAGGGTCATAGGGCTTTACAGGGAGCTTTATGATATGCTTATTAAGGCAGTATGAAATAGTATAATGCCTTATAAAGTATGTTAAAAAAAAGACTGTGAGGAGATAGTGGGAAGAGGCATATCAATCCTTATGTATCATCAAATAGGCCGTTTTCAGCGTATAAGCGCTAAGATGAAGGCTCATAAATCCACTTATTGCAAAGCGGGTCAGTTCAGGATTCAAATGTTATACCTAAGGCTATTTGGCTATAAAACCCTAAATTTTGATGAGGTCGTCCTGTGCATTAGAGGAGATATGCATCCCCCTCCCTGTTCTGTCGCCGTCACCTTTGATGATGGATATGAAAACTTTTATGAGTTTGCCTATCCAGTATTAAAAAAATACGGCATTCCATCAATAGTCTATGTACTATCAGGATATTTAGGAAAAGATGCCTCATGGTTTTCAAAGGATGGACGGCCTTGTCCACCTCTTATGGAATCAAGACGCATTAAGGAGATTTCAGCAGGTAATGGTAATGTGCTCATTGGAAGCCACGGCATAAGACACCTTCGCCTTGGAGAGATTAATGACATAAGTATAGTTGAAAGAGAAGTTTCAGAGAGCAAGACCTGCCTTGAGGCAGTTATCGGCAGTGAAATAAGGCACTTTTGCTATCCATATGGGAGTTATAACCAGAAGACAATGGATGCAGTCAGAGAAGCTGGGTATATAAGCGCTGTATCTTGCGTAAGGGGGACAGCTAAACAAGGGGATGACCTGCTTCAACTGCCCAGAAAGGCCATCTCCTATGGAGACAGCCTTGCAGGTTTTATATGGAAACTTCACGCAAAAAATAAAAGAAAGACAGGAGAGATTTAATGCTTAAATCCTGCACGGCAAAAGGGGCAATGTTGTAGAGGTTGTAAAGGCTGTAGAGGCTGTAAAGGTTGTAGAGGTTGTAGAGGTTGTAAAGGTTGTAAAGGCTGTAAAGGCTGTAGAGGCTGTAGAGGCTGTAGAGGCTGTAAAGGTTTTTGCAATAAGAAGCGTTCCGTCTGCGCCACTGTCTCCTTGAATTTTGGACAAATTCGCCAATTGCAGGATTTAGATTATGACAAAAAACTCTTTTTCATTTAATTTCACCCTTTTTAATATGCCACTTTTTAACATTTCATCTAATAGATTAAGTGTTTCATTGTAACAGTCGGGAAAAAGCGATGCAATATCAACTGTTGAAATTGGCCTTCTTTTAATAGTCCTTAAAAGGTCTTCTTTAGATGGTATTGTATTAGAAACGGCCTTTCCCTTATAAGATGTAATTATCCTGGCCCGTGCCCCTAAAAAACTGGCGATCTCTTCTAACTTTTTATAACTCACGGGATGCGCCCATTTTTCTGCTGGCGGACGGGTAATTGTATTTAACTGAACTTCATCAGGCTGAATTTTATCTATAGCTCTGGCCAAATGTCTTATTTCCTGCTCATTATCATTTATATTCGCTACGAACAAGACCTCAAGGGCAACCTTTCCAGAAAACGCCTCTCTAAAGGCTATAAGCCCCTTGACAATCTCCCCTATCAAAAGCCCCTTGCATGGCCTATTAATCTTTCTAAATGCCTCGTCAGTTGCGGCATCAAGGGATGGCAGGACGATATCAGCCATTAAAAGGGCATTCCTTACATCCTTTTTAAAAAGCATGGCGCTATTGGTGAGCACAGCAAGCGGGGTGGAAGGGAGGCGCTCCTTTATGTCAGCTATAATCTCATAAAGCCCTGAATGCAGGGTGGGCTCTCCTGATGCGGTAACTGTCACATAATCAAAAAAAGTTGATGACGGGCTGTCAGAAAGGCAGTGATGACTATTGAGATAGTCTCTCAGGGCATTGCTGATATTTGCAGGCGTGCAAATAGATGTTGGTGAACAGGTATAAGAAAGAGTTGGGCCAAGCTCGCAATAAACGCAGTTCAGGTTACAGGTCTTTAATGGAAGGATATCTATCCCAAGACTCCTCCCCAGCCTCCTTGAAGGAACAGGACCAAAGATTATATTATGACTTGTCTCACTCATAGTGAGACTTATCATAAAAGACAAATCTCAAAATACAATATGCTTATCTCATTTATGCCATTTCATTTATGAGAAAGCCTGTTACCAGCGTCTTAAAGGCCTTCTTTATCTTGACTATCTCTTCAGGCGGCATCTGCTTTATGACCTGTCC
>JALWQB010000113.1 GCA_026994795.1 Deltaproteobacteria bacterium | reverse complement strand
GAGAAGAGTCGGACATTTGATGAGATGCGAGAGGTGGTTGATGATTTGATAAGTTGGCTGAGGCTGCCTGAGCAGGCGTCATTAAGGCGCGTATTTACGACATGGATAAAGCGGGTGCTTTTATCAGCGCGTTTGCCAGATAAGAAGCTCCCAGAGCCAAGCGACCTTTTGGAGGTGTCAACAATGCTTGCAGAAAGGGTAAAACAATGGACGGAGGAATGGAAACAACAGGGTCTTCAGGAAGGTCGTATGCAAGGCCATTTGCAGGGTCTTCAGGAAGGCCGTATGCAGGGTCTTCAGGAAGGCCGTATGCAGGGTCTTCAGGAAGGTCGTATGGAAGGCCGTATGGAAGGCCATTTGCAAGGTCTTCAGGAAGGCCGTATGGAAGGCCGTATAGAAGGCCGTATAGAAGGCCAGCGTCTTTTGTTAAAAAGGTTATTGCAATTAAAGTTTGGGGGACTTGGGCAAGACATTGAGGCTATGATTGACAGCGCTTCAGAAGAGAGCCTGATGGACTGGCTTGAAAGGATAATGAAGGCTAAAACTATTTCTGATGTCATGGATACGAAATTGGGCGCTCACTAATAAATTATAATTTATAGGCGGCCATATTTTATCAGACCTTGAAAAATAAATCCTGCAATTGGTTTTTGCCCGAGACTGGCGCGACTATTTTGCCTTTTTAAACAGGAGAGAATTTAGCTTTTAAATATATCTTAAAGATTCTGATTTAATAATCTAATAATACGGGAGAACAGTGTAAATGGATGTGCTTAATGGATTAAAACGGACGCATGATTGTAATTCTATAGATAGCTCAGATATTGGTAAAGAGGTTATTCTGATGGGTTGGGTCCTGAGAAGGCGCGACCACGGAGGGGTTATCTTTATTGACCTGCGAGACAGGGAAGGCATAACTCAGGTGGTATTTGACCCGCTTATAGATGAGGCATCTCACAAAAAGGCTCATGCACTCAGGAGTGAATACTGCATTGCGGTAAGGGGACGGGTAAGAAAACGGCCTGAGGGTATGGAGAACCCGAAGCTAAAGACTGGCGAGGTTGAGGTTGCTGTATATGAGCTAAAGATACTCAACAGGTCAAAGACGCCTCCATTCCCGCTGGACGAGGATGTCCCTGTGGCAGAGGCGCTAAGACTGCAATACAGATACATTGACCTTAAGCGTCCTTATATGCTTGAGGGCATAAGGCTCAGGCACAATGTCGCCAAGGCAATGAGGGAATTTTTAAACGAAGAGGGTTTTTTTGAGGTAGAGACCCCTATCCTTACAAAGAGCACGCCCGAGGGCGCAAGAGACTATCTTGTGCCAAGCAGGGTGCAGAGGGGGCATTTTTATGCCCTGCCTCAGTCCCCGCAGCTTTATAAACAGCTGCTTATGGTGGCGGGGATTGAGAGGTATTATCAGATAGCCCGTTGCTTTAGAGATGAGGACCTCAGGGCAGACAGACAGCCTGAATTTACCCAGCTTGATATTGAGATGTCTTTTGTTGAGGAAGATGATGTAATCTCCATTATGGAGAGGCTTATATGTCATATTTTTAAGGAATGCCTTTCCATAAACCTTAACAGGCCATTTGCGAACATCACCTATGATGAGGCAATGGAGCAGTATGGCACTGACAGGCCAGATATGAGGTTTGATATGCGTTTTGTGGATATAACAGATATAGCGCAGGGCTCAGGGCTTAAGGTGTTTAAGGCTGCGGCGACATCAGGCGGCGTTGTAAAGGTAATAAATGCAAAGGCAATGGCAGGGCTTTCAAGAAAGGAGCTTGATGACCTTACGAATTTTGCTATAGACCTCGGGGCAAAGGGGCTTGCATGGGTAAAGATAAAGGATGACGGCTCATGGCAGTCTCCTATCCAAAAGTTCTTTACTGATGCAGAAAAAAAGGCGATTTCTGAGAGGGCCTCTGCTGAGGCAGGGGATTGCCTGTTTTTCGGGGCAGATGCAAAGGATGTGGTGTTTAAGGTGTTGAGTGAGGTAAGGCTCAGGCTTGCTGATATTGGAGGGCTTATTGACGATGAGAAATATTGCTTTGTATGGGTAAAGGATTTCCCCTTGCTTGAGTATGATGAGGATGCTGGAAGGCTTACTGCCATGCACCATCCCTTTACCTCGCCAAGAGAAGAAGATTTACACCTTCTTGAGACGGAACCCTTAAAGGTGCGCTCAAGGGCCTATGACCTTGTTTTAAATGGCATTGAAATAGGCGGCGGCAGCATCCGTATTCATAGGCCTGATGTGCAAAAAAGATTGTTTAAGGCGCTGTCAATTGGAGAGGAAGAGGCAGAGGAAAAATTTGGCTTTTTACTCAATGCCCTTGATTATGGAGCCCCTCCTCATGGAGGCATTGCGTTCGGGCTTGACAGGCTTGTTATGCTTATGGGAAAAAGGCAATCAATCAGGGATGTTATCGCATTTCCAAAGACCCAGAGGGCGCAGTGTCTTATGACAAGCGCCCCCAGCAAGGCGGCAATGGAGCAGCTTGCAGAGCTCTATTTAAGGCTTACAGAATAAAGAGGAGGGGGTAGAGGTTGTAGAGGGGATAGAGGCTGTAGAGGGGGTAAGATTACTCAGTCCTCATTACTCAGTCCTCAGTCCTCATTACTCAGTCCTCAGTCCTCAATTAGGATTAGCTTAAAGACAAAGAGAGGAAAGGAGCAGAGAAATGGCAAAGTGGAATAAAAAGACAGGTCTTCTTGACCATGAACACACAGATTTTTGGAAGCATCGCCTTCAAAATCCATCAACCCCAAACCTTATGAGGACAATATTCCCTTATGATACAGTTCCTAAGATAGACTTTGACTATAAATATGTAATCCCATCACCGTGCAAGAATATGCTCATAACTGATACGACCTTCAGGGACGGACAGCAGGCGCGTCCGCCCTATACAGTAGAGGAGATAGTAAAGATATTTCAATTTCTCCACAGGATGGGCGGGCCAAAGGGTATTATAAGACAGGCAGAGTTTTTCCTATACACTGAAAAAGATAAGGAGGCAGTAGAAAAGTGTAGAGACCTTGGATATGAATTTCCTGAGATTACAGGATGGATAAGGGCCAAAAAAGAGGATTTGACCCTTGTAAGGAACATGGGGCTTAAAGAGACAGGGATTCTCACATCCTCATCAGATTATCATATTTATTTAAAGCTCAATAAGGATAGAAAGGAGGCGATGGAGGGTTATCTTTCTATTGTAAAGGCAGCGCTTGAGCTTGGCATAAGGCCGAGGTGTCATTTTGAGGACATTACAAGGGCGGACATCTATGGCTTTTGCGTGCCGTTTGCCATTGAGCTTATGAGGTTGAGAGAGGAGTCGGGGATAGACATAAAGATACGGCTGTGCGATACTATGGGCTATGGCGTGCCCTACCCTGGCGCTGCCCTTCCAAGGAGCGTGCCCAAACTTGTGAGGACAATGATTGAAGAGGCGGGCGTGCCGTCTGAGCTTTTGGAGTGGCATGGCCACAATGATTTTCATAAGGTCTTTGTCAATGCCATTACTGCATGGCTCTATGGCTGCGAGGCAATTAATGGGACAATCTTTGGATTTGGAGAACGTACAGGCAATGCCCCAATTGAGGCAGTGCTTATTGAGCGTATTGCCCTGCGAGGCGCTGAGGATGGCATTGATACGCTGGCAATCACTGAGGCGGCGCGCTACTTTGAAGAGAAGCTTGGCGTGCATATACCAAAGAATTATCCGCTAGTTGGCGCTGACTTTAATGCCACAAGCGCAGGCATACATGCTGATGGGCTGCTTAAAAATGAGGAGATTTACAACATCTTTGACACGAAAAATATACTTGGACGCCCAATCTCCGTTGTTATATCAGACAAGTCTGGCACTGCTGGCATTGCCCATTGGATAAACTCTAATCTTAATCTGAAAGGTGATAGGGCAGTGGATAAACGCCATCCTGGCGTGGTAAAGATATACAAGAAGATAATGAAGGAGTATGATGCTGGCAGGATAACATCTATGAGTAAGGGTGAGATGGAGGCATTGACAAGGCGGTATCTTCCAGAGCTGTTTACATCTGAGTTTGACAAGTTCAAAAAGAAGGCAAAGGAGCTTGCATTCCACATTGTGGAAGAGCTGGTAGAGCATCCTGATATAAGGTCAATGGACCCTGAGCGCATAGAGCCTGTGTTAAAGGAATTTCTTGAAGACGATCCATTTATTCAATTTTTATATGTTACTGACGTTGAAGGAAAAAAGATTACACGCAATATAACTCACATTGAAGATAAGGCAAAATACGCTACCTTTAAGCTTGATGATGACTTTTCAAACAGGCCGTGGTTTATAGCGCCTTTAAAGGATGGCAAGGTGCATGTCTCAGATGTATATACTTCAAGGATAACAGGGGCGTTATGCATCACTGTCTCTGGCCCTATAAGAGATGAAGATGACGAGATTATAGGCGTGCTTGGTATTGATATAAAGTTTGAAGACCTTGCAAAGATGGAGCAAGAGGCAGAGGATATTTAAGACAGCTAATATGTGTTTTGATAATAATAACGGCAATCATATAGGTAATACCTGAGTGATAACAATAGAGAGGGAGGAGGGTGGAAGGAGGGCCTAAGGGATATAAGTGGGCGCTTGAGAAGGGGGCAATAAGGAAGCGATGGTCAGGGAGGGCGCGGATTGCCCTTGTGTTCCCAAATGAGTATAAGGTGGCAATGGGAAACTTAGGGTTCCATACGGTCTATGCCCTCCTCAATTCATTTGATTCAGTCCTTTGCGAGCGCATAGTGTGGGACCCTGACAGACTTTCCCCTACACTGTCCATTGAGTCAGGAAGGCGTATTGATGAGTTTGATATCATAATGTTCTCAGTAAGTTTTGAGCTTGACTTCCTGAAGCTCCCGCCTATGCTTCAACACTTTAATCTGCACATAAGGGCAGAGGACAGGGAAAAGACAGAGCCTGCAGTGATTGGCGGAGGAATTGCCCTGTCCATAAATCCTGAGCCAGTAGCCCCATTTATGGATGCCGTGATTGTAGGAGAGTTTGAGCCCATTGTTGATGCCTTTATAGACGCCCTTCCTGTCCTTATGGATAGCTCAATAGAGAGGGTTGATAGGTTAAGGGAATTTTCCTATTATTCAAGGTCATTTTATGTCCCGCGCCTTTACATGCCCTCTTATAGCAATTCCCACCCTCTATGTGTAACAGGATGGGGGCATAAAAAGGATATTCATTTCCCGGTTGTCCCTGCAAGGTGGGAGGGCGGGGAGACGGTGGCCAGAAGCGTTATTACCACGCCGGATACTGCATTCGGCAATATGATGCTCATTGAGGTGGCAAGGGGGTGCGGTCATGGATGCAGGTTTTGCGCGGCAGGCTTTGCATATCGTCCGCCAAGGAGATGGCGCTTGGACAATATAAAAGAGGCTATTATTGATGGCAGCGCATCTTATAGGACAGACTCAATCGGTCTTGTTGGCCTTGAGGCCTCTGATGATAATACGCTTAATGAAATTATAGAGATAGCGCTTTTTTCAAAAAAGAGGGTGTCTTTCTCGTCTCTCAGGGCAGACCGCATTAGCCCTAAGTTCGCCTATCTTTTAAGTAAATCTGGAATAAAAGTTGCAACTATAGGCGTTGAGGCCGGGAGTGAACAGATGAGAAAGAGGATAAACAAAAGGCTTACTGATAATGATATATTGAGGGCAGTTCATACCCTGCTTTCTCACGGCATAAAAAATTTGAAGCTATATTTCATGTTGGGCTTGCCGGAAGAGGGAGATGATGACATAATAAATACAGTGAACTTATTAAAAAAAATTAAAGAGACAATGCTTTATTATGCGAGGAGAAAGGGCAGTATGGGGATGCTGACTGCATCCTTTAGCATATTTGTCCCAAAGGTATTAACGCCGTTTCAATGGTATGGTCAGGCGGGCTCAAAGGAGCTCTCTGAGCGTATTAATTTTATAAAAAGGGCTGTTGGCCCAATCCCTAATATGCGGACTAAATTTGATTCTATAAAGAATGCCCGATATCAGGCAATCCTGAGCAAGGGCACAAGGAGGCTTTCAAGGGCTATTGAGCTGACATTTAAATTGAATTTTAATCTTGATAAGGCAATAAAACAGCTAACCGCCCGCAATGGTCAGGAGGCTGTACTAAATGAATCTATAAAGGCCATTGAAAAAATCCCTCTTGATTATAATTGTTTTTCATGGGAAATTATAGGACATAATATTAAAAAAGAATATTTATTATTAGAGTATGAAAAGTCATTAAAAAAAATTGAGACAGAGCAATGCAACCCTTTAATGTGTAAGGCATGCGGAGCATGCAAAGGAGACATATAGCAAGTGGATGAAACTATAAATCTTAACGATATACTTGATGATTCTTTTGATGTTGATGATGAGCTTGATGAAATACTTGAGTGGATTTCTGAGAATCAAGATGAGGTTTTTACTGACAACGGCGAGTGCATCAAGGTGATGATGGACCTTCCGCCGATATCAAGGGTTGGCGCTGATAAGCTGCTTTTGGCCATTACGACAATACTTGGACGTTATAATGTGGCAATACCTGAGGCTATTAAGAAAGAGTTTGAGAAAAACGCTCAACATGAGGCAGTGTTTCTTGCCCCTGCCCCTGACCCTAATTTAAGGCCGAGGACAGTTTCAATCAATACTTTTGCTGATACAAGGACGCTTATGATAAGGGGCGAGCCCCCAATACATGGCATTGATGGGAAGGTAGAGGTCTTTTTTGATTTCCATGAAAGGCCTGGCGAGATACTCCCTGACGGCACTATTGACTTCAGGAATATAAATAAGTTTCCTCAGGTGCAAAAAGGGGAGACAGTAGTCAAGATATATGAGCCTACTGAGGGGACAAAGGGCACTGATGTTGAAGGAAAGCCTATTTTCCCTATAGCAGGCATAGAATATGATATTGAGATAGGAGATGGCATTGAGGTAAAGAGAGAGTTTATATCTGATGAAGACAGATATTTGAGGTCGTATCTTGCTGAACGGTCAGGAGTGGTGATTTCCCACTTTAAAAAAGGGAAAAGGGAGCCGGAAAATCTTAAAAAAATAGAGATACGCAACAAGATCGCCATAAGAAATGTTGATTTTAGCACTGGAAATATAGGAAATGAGATTGAGGAGATAAGATGCGTCGCTGATGTAACTGTCAATGGAGACATTCGCGGCAGTTTCGCCGTGCTTATAGATGGCGATCTGGATGTAAAAGGCGCAATTGAGGGCAGAATAGTTGATGTCTCAGGCAATTTAAAGGCATCCTTTATAAGGAGCAAGGCAAAGATTGGCGGGGATATTGAGGTAAAAACCGCCATGAACTCAGAGATTGAGACAAATTACTCAGTTCTTATAGAAAAGGAGATTATAAGAACAAAGGTATCATGCAATACCCTTAAGATGATCCCCCGCGGCGCTCCAACCGTGCTTGTAGGACAGTGCCAGATTAGTGCAAGAATTATTATTATGGAACGGATTGAGGTCAGAAGCGCCGTTGATATTGAGCTTGGAAATGACCTGTTCAAAGAGCTTGATATCATACTAACTAATGAGGATAAGATAAAAAAGGCTATATCACAGTTAGACAATAGCTTGAAAGATAAGGCTTTTATCTTTCTGGATAAGATAAAAAAGATTACAGGCGCATTGAGCGGAAAGACCGATAATGAGCTTGATTTTTTAAAGACTTTAGGCTCAAAGCTCTTGAGGGGCGATATTGAGGCAAATGAGGCCAAGAGTGAGCTTGAAAGGTGGGGAGATATTGAAAACGGCTCAAATATGCCTATAGCAAATGCGCTGTTTTCCCTTATAACAACAAAGACTAATCAGGATAAGCTCAAGTACCAGTTGCAGATGGTGCAAAAAGAAAAGGGTAACATCTTAGAGGAACTATCTAAAATGCAGCTTATTATGAAGGGAGTTCTAAAGGGCTCAGGAAAGATCAGGCTTAAATGCGCATCAGAAGAGCTTACATGGCAGGCCGACCCAGCGAAAGGGGCCACTATCTTGAATATACGGCTGAGCTATGATTATAAAAACGGGCTTCAAGAAATAGTGGTTTAAATAAGTAATTGTTTTATAATGCACTGATTAGGCCGACCTGCTATTGTATTTTATTATCTTATGTAATTAAGAAGCCGCAATTTTCACTTGTAATATTTCATAGTAGTTAATTATGATGAAGATAGCCTGCAAGTTATGGTAGTATTATAGCTTCCTGTGCAGGCTGAGGTAAAAGCGGTCCCGCCTACGGTAGCAGCCGCTGAAACACTGATTCCCGAACATCCTGTAGTTGAGGTCCTTGTAAGGGTAACGCTTTCCCCTGATGGCAATGTATAACTTGCGCTGCAAGAGTCTAAGCCCTGCAGAGTAGAGGCAGCTATTGTATTATTTCCCTGACACTCTCCAACCATCTCCATAGCGCATGCCCTTGAAAAGTCAGTGAGCTTTGATGCCTTTGCCTTTTTTCTATAGGCGTTGAATTGCGGGATCGCAACAGCGGCAAGTATCCCTATGATAGCAATGACTATCATCAATTCCACCAGCGTAAAACCTTCATCCGCGTCCATTGAGGTTAATAAAAACTTTTTAAAGACCATAAATCTACCTCCCTTTTTAATTTTTATTATAGCTTATAACTAAATAAAATACACAAATTCAGTATAAAGCAAAAAGATTTTAATATCAAGAAGAAAGAGCAAAGTTATTACTAAAAAAACAGCCAATAAACATTAACCAATTATTATTATTAAAAATTTCTAAATTATTCTGGTTTCTTTTTTATTACGCTTCCAGCTATTTGATTTCTTAATACCTTTACTCTTACTTTATCTGCTACCTCAAGGGTTACGACATCTTCAGTAAGCCCTGCTATCCTCCCTATAAGACCGCCATTAGTTGCCACTTCATCCCCCTTTTTTAGATTCGCCAGAAAGTCTTGGTGCTCTCGCTGCCTCTTTTGCTGCGGCCTTATTAGCAGAAAATAGAATATTGCAAAGATAATAATGAGCGGTAAAAAGGCGACTAATGGATTCCCGCCTTGTTGAGACCCCTGAGGAGGGGGAGCCATTGCAAATGCCGTGTTGAATAATAAAGTCAGCATCGTGAACTCCTTTCCCTTTTTAATAAAAAGTAACTTATGTTAAAAGCATAAAATTCAATTTACCATATTCTGATTTATTTGTAAGAGTATAATTTGTAAAAATTCCTTTTAAAATCCCAAAATGTCCCTGAAGCTATCGCCATTCGCATATTGGCCATAAGTTCCTGATAATAATGAATATTGTGAATTGTTAGTAGCCTGTATGATAAAAGTTCCCTTGAACGATAAAGGTGTCTTATATAAGAGAGGGAAAAATGTCTGCATGTATAACAGGAACATTTATCGTCTATTGGCTCTTCAGTGTATTTATAAGAGGATTTTTTGACGTTTATATGGCCATATCTTGTAAATGCCATGCCATTTCTGGCATTTCTTGTAGGGATTACACAGTCAAACATATCAATGCCCATTGAAACTGCCTCAACGATATCTTCCGGCCTTCCTACCCCCATAAGATATCGTGGATACCGCTCTGGTATAAGCGGAATGACCTCTTCAAGCACTTTAAGCATCAGCTCCTGAGGCTCTCCTACGCTTAACCCCCCTATTGCATATCCGTCAAATGGCAGATCCAATAATTCATAAGCGCTCTGCTCCCTTAACTCTTTAAACATACCCCCTTGAATTATGCCAAAGAGCCTTAAATCACCCCTCTTTTTTGCCTCAATTGACCTTTTGGCCCATTGAGCGGTAATCTTTACTGAAAGCTCAATCTCTTTTTTATCAGCAGGATACCCAGCGCACCAGTCAAGACACATCATAATATCAGAGCCGAGCGCCTCTTGTATCTCTATCACCTTCTCAGGCGTAAAATTGTGGCATGAGCCATCTATATGAGACTGAAACCTTACGCCATCTTCTGTAATTTGTCTCAACTTAGACAGACTGTAAACCTGAAAGCCCCCTGAATCTGTCAATATAGGCTTGTTCCATTTCATAAAGTTATGCAGGCCGCCAAGCCTCCTAATAAGCTCATGTCCGGGGCGAAGATATAGATGATATGCATTGGCAAGAATAATATCTGTTCCTGTCTCTGCTATATCTTGAGGGCTCAGGGCCTTTACAGAGGCAAGTGTCCCTACTGGCATAAAACATGGGGTCTTTACCCTGCCATGAGACAAGCTGAGCTCCCCTGTCCTAAATGGCTGTGCGCTTAGTTGAGGATTGTAATTATAATTCATACTACACGACACCAAAGTGCAATAATTGATAGTGCCTCATAGATAATGATTTTAGCTAAATTACCTGTAAATTATATCCACAAATAAAATGTTTTTATCGTTAGAAGAATAGCAGAGTTATAAACTATAACATTTTGATATGCAATATTATTGATCAACAAAAACCCATACAATTATAAATTGTTATAGACAAAATGGCACTATGCGCCTATATCTTTCCAACTCCAACAAAAACCTCGTGATATACATCTTACTCCCGCAATGCTTACACTGAACCTGAAGTTGATTTAATCGTATCCAACAATAAAAGGCATGTATCAAGGTCTTTTTGCCATGTCGGGTTTTCCATATGAAATCCCGGTCATTACCACACTTGCACTGAAATGGCTTATTTTGCAGGGACATCACATATTAAGCATAGGACAACAATACCTGCTGGAATAAACTGGTTAAAATTTCTGGCAAAATTTAAGCAAAAGCTGATAAAATAATCTTAATCCTGCAATCCATTAGCTTCAATTCATATTGACACTGGAAATTAACTACGATACCCTCATCAACTTTTGCATTTTCTCCAAACATATCTCCTCTCCTTATGCTGGTTATTCTTTTCATTTTTCATAATAATAGAGGGCGTATCTTTTTTCACTATCTCAGGTCCCCTTTTTTCTACGTTACCAAATTATTTTATCTCAAACTGTCTGCAATGGAAATCCACCCAGTTATCAGGGCTATGCGGGTCAGTATCCGGCACGGAAAGCACGCCGCACCCCTGATAGGCCCCGCGCTCTACCATCTCAGGGAGCGCAAGCTCAAGCACTGAAACCGACATGACCCCGTCAAAAGAGGCGTCTTCCATAAAGGGGACTATCCAGTTGGGCATAGAGGGGCTGTGATTCTGGTCAAATGTAACGAAAAAACCGCCCGGAAAGACTATTGCCACATAGAGATCATAGACTCCCTTTGCGTTTACCTCCACATCAAACCTCAGCGTATCTCCTACGGCGTAATCCTGCTGATTAAATAGGACATTGACCGCTGCCTCGCCGCAGCCCTCAAGCACCTTTACCTCGCTCTTTACTACATCAGACCTCTCACCGCCCTTGCCTACAGCAGTATAGTATATCTCCCACACGCCTGCCTCCTTAAACCCGTCATAGACCGCCTCCCACCTGTCTTGGACAGGATTGTAGCCAAGGCTTGTCCTGTCTGAGATAATCTCAGAGCCAGGCGCATCCTCATCATATTGATTGCTGAACCCGGGCGGGATCACTACAGCAGTCACATTTTGCACACCGCCCTCTTCTCCGCTAACAGCCTTTACCCATATCGCCTTTGAGCAGGCATCCGCCTTCGCCACCTCAAGCACAGGGTGAACCGTGGTGATTACAGGAGGCTCAGACGCGGCTATGCCTATTGTCCCAAGGGCAAGGGTCTTTGCAAACGCCCCGTCAATAGATGCGGAAAACACGCCGTCTCCATTGTCATCAAGCCAAGGGGAATTGCCCCTGAAGAGCCTTTCATCGCTCTTCATCCTTTCCTCCGCACTCTTAAACGCTGTAAAGATGTCAAGCCCCCTCCTCAATTTCTCAAGGAGAAACTGCGTAAAACTCTGTCCCTGAATGTTCCATGAGGCTGACACATCATCAGAGCTTGTCAGTATGACCCGATTCTTTCCCTTTAAGATATTGAGAAACGCCCCTGAATAGCAGGCGTCTATTATGATTATCTTCACATTTTCTTCAGGAAGGCCATCAATAAGGGCAGAAAGCCTGTTCGCAGCCATCCAGTCAGTCCCGTTCAGCTTGAGCCGCCCGCCTTTTCCCCCATGACCGTTAAAATAGAATACAAACTGCTCCCCTGGGGCAATTGCCTTTTTCACCTCTTCAAACGCCTTCTCAAGCGTCCCTTCATCCACTGTCCCATAGTCAACTACATGGTCATCCCTGCCGTCTCCGTCAATGTCCTCCCATGTTACAGGATTGAGATAAAATATATCACTGTTGGAAAACCCCCGTTTTGAAAGCAGCTTGTAAATGCCATTGCATATCTCCTTTGTTAAAGGAAAGAGGGTATTGTGCCTGTGAGCCCCGCTCCCTGCAATGATTATCGCCTTTCCAATACCGGAGGATGCGCCGCCCTGCGCCTGCCCGCCGCCAGCGTCCTTATAAGTTGTATCCTTACCTGAGGCACCCCCTGATGCAGCCTCATCAGGCTGTGCGCCATTTACCGCAATGGACATAGACGCGGTCTTTTGCCTTCCCTGACTGTCGGTTACAGTAAGGGTAACGGTATATTCGCCGGGGGCGCTATAAGTATGAGTTGCCACATCGCCTGTCCCTGTCCCACCATCGCCGAACTGCCATGAAAATGCGTAATTAGGGCTACCGCCTGATGCAATTGCAGAGAATGCCACATCAAGAGGCGCATACCCCTCTCTTGGAGACGCCTCAAAGGATATGGATAGAGGGGGCGCTTGAGCCCCTTTTGCATGGATCACCACATCAGATGTTCCCTGCTTTCCTGCGCTGTCCGTAACAGTAAGCCTTACAGTATAGTCCCCAGGGCTTGAGAATGTGTGATTAACCGTCCTTCCATCCCCCTCATCGCCGTCTCCAAAGCTCCAGTGAAACGAAAGCTCTCCGCCCTCAGGGTCAGTGCCTGAGCCTGCAAAGGCTACCTTCAAAGGCACCGTCCCCTCAGTTGCGCTTGCAGTGATGCTGGCAGTTGGGGGCTTGTTTGCTTCTTTTACCGTAACTTTAATAGTTGCCGTGCTGGTATCACCTTGTGAATCAGTTACTGTTACAGTTGCCGTATATGCGCCTGGGGCTGAATATTGGTGCGCGGGATTTTGCTCTGATGAGCCTGAAGAACCGTCCCCAAACGACCAGTTGAAGTTATAGGGCGGCGTTCCGCCTGAGACCTGAATTGAAAATGCTGCAAGGTATGGGGCATCGCCAGAGATGGATGATGGCGATGGGGTGATGGTGATTGGCGCTTTAACGATCAAAGAATCAGAATCACCAGAATGATTAGATAGTCCGCCACGCACGCAGCGTATGTAATAAGAATTGAACTTACCGTGCCTATTGGAATAGCCATAATTGAAATAAACGCTCCACGCGTAATCGGAACCGCCGGCGCCGGACGTGGACGACCAGTAATGGGACGACTCGCAGGAAAAGATCGTGGTGTCTATAGCAGGGGAGTGTCGCGTATAATCAACAATGCTTCGTAGCTCTCTTATATTGGGGAGACGCCAGTCATCATAACCTCCGAGGGTCAGATTTTCGCAATAGGCAAAGGTCTCTTCCCATGTTAGCTCTTTGCTTGTAACATCTGCATCGTTCTGCCATACAAGGCCCGTTCCCTCATCAATTACCATATCGCCATAAACAGTGTAGGGTCCAATTGCCCAGCCATACGAAGAATGCAAAACCCATCCCATCAGCATACCAATAAAAAACGCTATAATCTTAAAACGCATAATATTCCCCTTTTAAGGATTGTTGTCATAATTAAAATAAAATGCCACTAACTCTCCTGCCAGTAAGCCTCATTCTACCCTTACATCCTCCACCCCATGCAAGTGACCTGAACTGTTCCAGTTCCCTACAGGGATATTACCATACGACCATTTCACACATCTCCATATATAATGCAATCTCCATCATCCGCATGACGATGAGAAGGCGCTCATATCTGGTCATAAAAATTTCCAAATCTCCAAATTTCCAAATATCAAAATAACCTATAGTCCGCCACGCACACACCTTACGTAAGCGGAACCACCAAACCAATCGGCGTTGCCATAGTTGAAACTGACGTACCACGCGTCACCGGGATTGCCAGCGACGGATGTGGACGACCAGTAAAAGGACGACTCGCAGGAAAACGTCGAAGTGTCTATGGCAAACCAGCTTCTACCGTAATTAACAATGGTCTCAAGCTCAACAATGCTGGGAAGTCGCCAGTCGGAAAAGCCCGCATAGGTCAGGCTGGCACAGTAATCAATGGCATCATGCCACTTTATTTCATCATCTCTATCTATCTTCCCGTCATTATTGGTATCAGCAGTATTTGTCATCCACATAAGGCCCGTGTTGTTGTCAATGGTCACACTATCGCCAGTATTGTTGTAATTTTCATGCTTGGTAAAAGACATCTGAAGCCCTTGGTAATTGGCGTCTTGCCCGTAAAGTGGCTGTCCGGGCGATGGGCAGGTTATCTCATTTCCCTCTGTGTCATAACACTTGGTCTGCCCCGTATCAGGAAGTGGCTTATACTTCGCCCCAAATGCCTGCGGCGGGGAGATAAAAAGCCCAGCAACTGCAAACCACAGCCACAACAGACAAACCCCCAACAGCAAATGTCGCCCATGCCCCGGCAAAACTCTTTCTGCAAGAGCCCGTAATCGCACCCTGATCACAGGCCTCACTCCGGAACACCGTACAAAAAGACCTGATGCGCCTCGTGATACGCCTCTTGCTACGCCTCGTTCCCCTATTTTCAATACGACTCTTTTCTCCATCTCCATCTCAAGATACCTCCTTTCTTAATGCCCTATAAATCCTTGCTTAATACCACAATTCCTTATGCCATAAAGCCTTCAATCCGCAAGTAGCGGCAATAAATACAAAATCCCATAAGCAAGCAAGATAGTTAAGCATAACCTTAACAACCAATGGCCGCCTGCCCACAAATCCGCAAGCCCGAACGGAGCTATATTAATGTTATTGTCCTAATCATTATCATCATTATTCCTCAACGCAAACCCGATTTCAATAAGCTCTTTCAATAACGCCTTATTTTTTTGCCTCGCTATTTTTACTGTTTTTTAAGTATGTTACAACAAAAAGATACAATTCCCCCTATATACCTTTGCCTTATCTTCCTTCTCCCTGTCCACAAATATGAAAGGTCATAAGTAATTTTCACATCAAAAACAGCGGGGGCATTACCCTGAGCCCCCCCTTCTTCCCATCTTTTACAGCCTCAACCATGACCATACGCGCTTGTCTTGCGCTGTTAGGGTGAATAAACTGGAGTCTTTTGGGCTCAAGGCCATTCTCTGAGAGTCCATGTATCAATATGCCAAGCCTTTCTGACGGATATATAAGAAAAAATAGCCCGCCAGGGCATAAGACGAACCTTACTGCCTTTAAAAGAGACGGAAGCTCTAAAAATATCTCATGTCTTGCCAGCGCCTCTTGAGAGTGCGGGCAAAGCCTCCCGCTATCAGGCGTCCTGTAAGGGGGATTAGACACGACTACATTAAACTCCCCTGCATTAAACTTGTCATAAGCATCGTTTATATCGCCTTTTATAACAGAGACCCTATCACCTAATCTATTATTTTTAACATTCTCTCTGGCAAGCAGAAAGAGGCTCTCCTGAATCTCTATGGCAACGAAACTTGCTGACTCCTGCCTCCTTGCAAGACAAAGGGAAATCACTCCGCACCCTGTGCCAATATCTAATATCTTACTGTCCTTAGGGACCCTTACAAAATCGACAAGCAGGAGGGAATCAACAGAAAACCTGTATCCATCTACAGGCTGTAGAAGGGCAAGGTCAAATGCCTTTAACATAGTAGCAGAAGACTGTGTTAATACCATAAGAATAAAATGTTACCTAAATCCTTCAAGGCAAAAGGGGGCAAGCTCGCCGATTGTTGCAAGATTTAGGTTTTATAATATAACAATATCTGAACTAAAAAAGGGGGCATAAAGCCCCCTTGTATCTACATCTTAAATATACCTTAACGGTCTATTTTAGAAATGCGCCCCATATTTTTTCCATAAGCGGGCTTCCGCTCTCACTGCCTTTTTCTGAGGCGATATATTCACCGGGCTCATTAATCTTGACCCATACGTAAGCGCCGACATGAGACAGAACCTCTGCGCCTTCAGCCTCTCTAAAGGCATAGTCGCCAGCAGTCTTTACATATATCTCTGGGTCAGCCCCTTGGAACGGGAGCTTTATAAACATGGCCTTATGCGCCTCACCATTAAGACCAACCTTTAATACATAGCCTTCTACAAAGCCCCTGTCTGCGACATAGACAAATTCCTTTGCAGGCTGGAAGCCAAGCTCGGCCAGCTCTCCTTTCATCTCTTCAGGCACATAGAAAAGGTGCTTGTCAGACCAAGGGCCGTTTACAACCTGCTTTACATAGGTTGTATCAAGCTCCTCTTGTCCGAGCTGGGCCCCAAGCTCACCTGCTATCTCATAGCCGCTTATCTCGCCCTCACTGGTCATATAGAATAGCTCTTCAGCATGATGCTTGCTGACTGCCAACACTTCATCCTGACGGGCGCCGAGGAAGCTCAGGCCATTTGCCTCTATCTTCTTTACGTATATAACCTCACCATCAACAACAAAGAATGGCGCAGGGCCGTTTCCAGCAAGAAAAGCCTCCATCTCCGGCGTCGGCACCATTCCAGTCATTCTCATATATGTAGCAAGCCCTTCCTTTGTCTTCGCAGCCTCAAGGTCAAAGGTAAGCGCCCTGTTCTTTTCCTCAAACCAAGCAGGAACCCAGGGCAGGTAGGCAACTACCCTGTCAGTGATACGGTGAGCGCCCGGGTCTTTCGTATAGTCGCCATGACAATCAAAGCATGACTGCGCCCCAAGCGCCTTTTCAGCAGGCTGGACGCCGTGGCTGTCAGAGAAATAGTGGGCCGCCATAAAGAGCATCGGCATCGGGTCAGACTCGCCCTCGGCCTTTAATACCTTTACAAGAGCCTCCTGCATCGCCCTTACATCCTCTTCCCACCACAGCTCTGGGAAGCCATCGCCAGTATGGTCAAATATCACATATCCTGAGTCCTTTAATATCACCTTGCCGACATTGGGGTTCTTTGCCCATGTCGGGTCATTTGGCGGTATGTCCTTCAGCTCATCAGGGCCATAGGCATAAAATACCGATACTGGAAGGAACTTATCAATTGCGGCATTTATCTCCCTCAGATACATGACCTTAGCGCCGCCGTAGGCAAGTGAGTTATCCAGTGTTGCCCCCATGTTGCCCTCAGGATAGGGGTTGGCGTCCACCCATGTCAATATAGTAACGGGATTGCCGATCACTATCTGAGGATAGCCATTCTTGGAGTTTGCCCAGTAAAGCGGCGGGAACACCTCATTGTCATGGTCAGCGTCATAAGAAAGGGGCACGCCCCTTGCCTTGTTGCTCTCAAGCATTATCTGATAAAAACTCTTCCAGAAGTCAAACATCGGATTGGTCATAAGCCCGTTTACGATAGGACCGGGGTCAGCGTCGCTTCCCATCCAGAAGTAATCCACCATCTGCGCCAAAAAGTCCATTGGGACAATACCCTTTCCATCAGCATCTATATGCTGAGCCAGCATGTGGAAGTGGGGGATGCCATATCCGGGGGATGTCCCGTAAACAGGAGAAAGCGCATAGTATGGCGGAAACGCCATTGCCGGGAAGTTAGAAATCCCGCCCATAAGGGTATAGTATCCAAACCTGTTGTCAAAATTGGAGTAATACCCAAGCGTATCGTCAAACGCCCTGAAACGCCATGTGCGCCTGTATGGGATATGGCATGTCTCACATGCAACCTCAGCAATATGCCTTCCTGTGGCCTCTCCAAACTTTTCCTCATGCTTCCTTGTCGGATTAGGAGCCTCAGGGTCATCTCCCATAAGGTGACAGCCTTCACAAGTCCTTGGCTTTGGATTGTTGTCAAGGTCGTTTCTTACCATGTGGGCGGTATCAGTGCCCTTCAGGAAGTTGTGCTTTGTCTCAATGTCTCCGGAGTACCTCAAGTGACATGAGCCGCAGCCCATCTTCTTTTTTGACATGTGGACATCAAAACCCGGCGCCTCTTCATCATCTGTAAAGTTCACATAATGACCATTTTTTACCCAGTCCGCCGGCATGCCAAGATTATAGAGCCTTGCCCTTGTCCACTCAGAATTGCCGTGGTCTTTAGTCATTACATGGCACTGGCCGCATACCTTTACCCACTTCCATGAGTTTACATCATCGCCGCCGCCAAACATATCCATGTGAAGCGCTCCATCAGAGCCAAGGTCATTTACGCTGTAGTAAGAGACTGCCTGCCATTCTCCGCCCTGCTTTACAATCTGCACATAGGTAATGGGCATCCCGTCTCCGTCAGCATCAAGCCCCATAAGCTGGGCAGTAGGCATCATATAAAAGAAGCTGTCAAGAAAATCATGCCTTGTTGACATATTCTTTAATACGTCATAGGGGATTACCCCGTTCTCCCAGTCAGCGATCACCTTTGAGAGATTGATCCCGAAAAAGCCCTGCGGGTCATAATAGGTCATATCTCCCTGCATCATAAGGCCATAGGCATATTGAAACGCGCCAAAACCAAGCCCTACGAGGCCGCTATACTGTATGCCCTCACCCTCAATAAGAGGGGCGCGGACATAATCCCTTACAGAGGCGTTGGGGTCATCCCAGTCCGTGTAAATCTTGCCCGGCTCATAAGAGCGAAGCGGGAACGGGATTGGAAGGAGCTTTCCGCTCATCGGGTCTTTTATCTCATAGCCATATACAAATGAATTAAAGAACATCCCGTTTAACATATCCATAGTGGCGTCAGGCGGCAATAGGCCCTTATCTTTTAAGTATGAAAGTATCTGCATAAATACAGCGCCAATCTCATTCTGATGGGCCATGAGCTTTTGCATCTCATCGCCTCCGCCATTGGGATTGTATGTATAAGCGTCATTTATGCCAGTCTGGGTATAGATATGAGGGACAATATTGGGAGGACCATAAAGCGCGTAGGGAAGAGACGCCCCTGATGGGTCAATGGCGGCGATGCCCTCTGTCCAGATCTTAAATATCTCCCCTATTACATCTTTTGGCATCATTGGAAGGGAGAAATACTTCTTTCCTATCGGGCGGGTCATACGCATAATGTCATTGGTATAAGACAGGGCGCTCTCATTCATGACCCCCTGCCTTAACGGCATACCCAAAGATATCTTTTGAACCTCTCCATTGACCCTTTCCGCAAATATCATAAGCCTTGGCCTGAACGGTTGAACCTTAAGGCCATCCGCTGCCTCATATGCAAACGGATTGGATTCAAGATCGGGGTCAATATGACAAAGAAGACAATCCGCCTCCATAACGCCGCTCTTTTTCCAGTCATGGCGCACAGGGTCGCCGTGAGAATTTATTGTCTCCTCAATTGACTGTCCGCTGATAAGAGATTGAGTCGCGGCATGAGGGCTGTATTTATAATAATCCCTGTCATAAGAATGAGATATAGTTGCCTCCGCCTCGTCTGTATCATAAGGGGCGACAGTACCGTCCGACTTTACAATCCCCTCAGCAGGGCCGCCGCCTGCATGACAGCTATAGCATACGCCCAACTGGTCTGCCGTACCCTGATCAAAGAAAAAAGGCTTCCCCTCTGAGCTAAAAGGATTATCCAGCGTTCCCCTCTCGCTCTTAGCCGCCACCTGGCGGTAAGAGGGGGGTCACCATGCGCCAAATTGCCCAGGGCTCAGAATATGCCCATAGGCATTGGACAGATACTTATAAAGCGTCCCGTCATTCTCCTTGTCGCTCCAGTGGTCGCTCAGATTTTCGCCCCTTGGCCCTGCGCCCTCCCTGAAGTGATAGGCACGGGTTACTGCCTCATAATCGTGGCACTTGCCGCAGGTCTTCTTTGGACTATAGGCAGGCCCTCTCATATAGACAGCGCCGTTTGCAGCCGTTACCGTATCGTTTGGGTCCAACTGGTCTTTAATGGGATTGCCATTTCTGTCAAGCAGGGTTACTGCCGGATGGCCGAAGGCCATAGCAGGAGCCACTACCAAAATGGCGCACACCCACAACAAGAGCTTGCTAAAAACCTTGTCTTTCATCCTCTATCCCTCCTAATTAAGATTTATTTTGTTGCCTGATATCAAGCCCTGCAGACAGGCGATGGGCCTGCCGTGCAGGGTTTCGGTTGTTTATTATTGCCTTAATAATCTATTTTGCCTGTCTCATTATCATATTTACATGACATGCCTGACAATCCGCTGTAGTATGACATACGTTGCAGCTTCTAAAGTTCTTAATCGCCTCCTCTGCATGTCTTGGCTCGGGCCTGAATACTACCCAGTCTCCCGCCTTATGGCTAATCGGCTTCTGGCTCCTATGGCAGTCTGAGCAGAAGCTCGCGGCATGACAGGTAGCGCACAGCCTCCTGTCATGCGTCGCCTCTATGCCGTGCTGAGTAGTCTTCCAGTTAAATATGTGGTCTTTCGGCCTCTTTGTCCTATGGCAATCCTGACAAAATTTCCCGTTTTCTCCATGACAATACCCGCAGCTCTTATCAAAACGCGACTCAAACCCATGATGCATTGCCCAGTCTCCATGATGGCTCTCCGGCGGCACATCTTTCCTGAACTTCTCATGGCAGGTATCACAAGACTCAGGGGCATCGTCTCCATTATGACACTGACTGCAAGTATTCATCTCCGGCCACTCAATCTTTGACAGCTTTTCAGACTCCACAACCCCCTTATGGCAGGTATCACACTCTACTCCATCATGGACATCATGTGAAAACACTACATCCTTAAATGACTTAGGCATTTCCGCCCCAGCCTCTTCCACTGCATAATCCTTTGCGCTGCTCTCAGGAGTATGACAGGCAAGGCACTCCTCTGACGGATTGTCCATATCTATGTCATGGCACTCACTGCATGTATCCATTGAAGGGTTATCCATGCCCCCTTCATCATTTGCCTTATGGCACTGGTCGCAGGCCACTTCATTCTCCTC
>JALWQB010000112.1 GCA_026994795.1 Deltaproteobacteria bacterium | reverse complement strand
ACATTTGGGAGCTAAGTAATGGGGTAGAATTGATAAATGAACTCCCTTACCTTGCCTGGCCAGGAACATTAGTATGGTTCTCTATCCCTTTCCGGTTAAATGTATCTTTAAATATGATTTGGGAACAATTTAATCTCAATATTGATGAACTAAACGATTTATTTGATTAAAACAACATGCTTTCGTTTTTCTATTTCTCCACCCCCACCTAAATATCCTTTCACAGCCTTATATTTTGCCTCTGACGGCCTCAAAATAAAAAAAGGGGTTGACAAACCATTTTTGCACCCCCATAGTAAAAGTAAGGCATTCGGATTTTGGGTAATGAATGCCTTGATTGAAGGATAAATGAGATGCCTTACTGGAAACCTAAAGATGTCTTCTTTGATACTCAATGGGATGAGTTGCTGGAGTCTGCGTTAAGACCTGAAGTTGAAAACCTATTTAGAGAACGTGGCATCAAAATAAATCGTAAGGCCAGAAATATAGAAATAAAGGGTGATAATGGATGGAATGTCGTTGAATTTCATGCTTTTCTTGAGGGCGATAAACATAAGTTAGTAATAGAGGCTAAAATAACGGTTACTCAAGAAGATGTAGATTATTTTCTTGAGAAATTGTCTCATATTAGAGAATACTGGCCGTATTTGGAAAATTATACCGTTTACGGTGCAATAGTTGGTAAAACTTATGATGAAGGCATAGACCGTTACGCTTACAAAAATGGCCTCTTTGTCCTTAAATCCGATGGAAGTATGATAAAGATTGCCAATGATGAAGGCTTTAAGCCTAAAACCTGGTAGGAAGGAGACAGGATGATGCTTGAGCGTATATTCAATTGGTTTACTGAAGGCCAGGCCCTACTCAAAATCTGCACGAGAGCCTTATTTTTAGGGGTTTCCTGACAAAAAAGGGGTTGACAGGGAGAAGGATATTTTGTAAATGGGAGAGCAAACTGAAAAAAATGGCAAACACCAGCTGGGGGGGCAAAAAAATCCAAACACCCGCCCCCTTGGCGCTAATTTATTTGCTGTTGCTTGCTTCGTTGACTGGGAAAATGTTCGCAAGTTGATCTTTGAAGGGGCTAGAGGTCATAGGCTTCCACGAATTGATTATAATGAGCCGTCTAATCTAATTCATTTTTTTCAATCATTTCTTTTGCCTAACGAACGTTTTTATCGTATTTTTTTATACTTGTCCGAACCGCTCAGTTCATACAATTGGAATGGAACTGCATATGATATGACCAGCCATCCTGCATACCGCAGGTCAGTAGCTTTTATTTATAAAATGCAGCAGATTGATTTGATAGCGGTCCGAAAAGGCAAACTTAAGCCGACTGGTAAAGGGTCTAATCCTGTACTAGTTCAGAAGCAGGTCGATATGCTTCTTGGTCTAGATGTCGCCCACATAGCTTATCGTCAGCTTGCTGAACGGATTTTGATGTTTTCTTATGATACAGATGTTATTCCTGCATTAAAAACTGCCCGCATAAATGGCACGCAGGTAATTATAGCCGAATGTCCTGATATCCGTAAGCTCTCACCAGAACTAAAAGCACATACAGATTTTACTCGTTCTATTCCGTTTGGTAAAATATTTGAGAAGTCAGGTGAGGAGTTAGAATAGTCCTTTCCGCCAGAGGCAGATTATACCACCGCCATTTCTTACCCCAGCATTTCATTATTTTGCCTTGATGATAAAATTGCTCATCTCTCATTGCTGATTTTGGCATGATAGGAGTCTAAGTAATTCTTTTATTTGCTCCAACTCCTCTACCGTCACCTCAAACCCCACCAGTGGCATAGCTATCCATGACTCAGCTGAAAGGCTAATAATTGATACAAGGGCTTTTCCGTCATTATTCTGTCCCGCATTGATAAGGTGTTCCAGCAGGGATGCATCCAGTGGTATAATTATCCCTTTGCATTCAAGGCCGACTATATCAGAGGCATTCATAAATTGCAGAACCTTTATGGGAGTTTCAGTTTCGTCCAAGCTTTCTGACCCCGCTGGTACAAAGGCCATAACACCCCTATCAGTAGGCATAAAGTGGGATACTTCCCATTGCCGAGTTTCAGTATTAGATTGAGCTTTAATTTCCTGTGTCTGCATTTATATCCTCCTTGTTATGTATTTTTATAAATAATATACTTCTAATATACCCCACCTAAAACACCCTCTCACAGCCCCATATTTCGCCTCTGACGGCCTCAAAATAAAAAAAGGGGTTGACAAACCATTTTTGCACCCCCATAGTAAAAGTAAGGCATTTGGATTTTGGCAATGCCTTGAGTGATTAAAGGAGACAGGATGATGGCTACCGCTGCTGCACAGAGTGAGATGCCCGACTGGATGGCAGAAGGATTGCGGGAATTATGGGATTACCTCAAAAAATCTGAAATCAGAATAAAGCAATCCGAGAAGCGCATTCAGAAGCTGGAGAACCTCTTTACTACTCAATGGGGCAAGCTAGTAGAGGCTCTTGTAGAGCCGGGGGTGGTAGATTTATTTAAGGATTATGGCATTAAAATAACACAGTGTGCAAGAAGAGTTGAAGTAAAGGATAATAAAGGCAGGGTTGTTGCTGAATATGATTTACTCCTTGAAAATAGTGATGAGGCAGTAGTTGTAGAGGTAAAAACAACGGTCACGAAAGAGGATATTGATTACCTTTTGGAAAAACTTTTACATTTTAAGGAACGCTCTCATAGATTTAAAGATTATAAAATATACGGGGCAATAGCAGGTATAACTTATAATAAGGGCATAGACCGTTACGCTTATAAAAATGGCCTCTTTGTCCTTAAATCCGATGGAAGTATGATAAAGATTGCCAATGATGAAGGCTTTAAGCCTAAAACCTGGTAGGAAGGAGATAGGATGATGGCTACCGCTACTGCTAATATAGCAAATAATCTGCAATACACCCGGCCTATGCACCTAAAATGCCTCAAATGGTTAGCATGGCTTGGTGGAGCTGTGATTGTATATGGGTTGGCTATGGAAAGTGCCATCTGGTGGGCTGGTCTGGCGATGGTGGCGGTGTATTGGATGTTTGATTATATGGATTATCAAGACAATTCGGAAAGGCAAAAAGAGTGGAGAAGAAAGCGGGAGAGAATTAAAAATAATAAACGGGATAATTTTGATAATGATGATTATGACATTCTGTCTCTTGATTTAGATCAAGTTTTTTGGGCTGATAATCTCAATCACGATAATAATTAATACAACAAATGGAAAAAATATAGGATAATATATAATTGTTGGGAGTATAATGTTATCTCCTATATTTTGTCAGATTAATTTTTAGCCTCGGGGGCCGAAAAAACGATTGGTGTATCACCTGGTAAACTCATTAATTCTTCCCGTGTTTTTAAATATTCTGCCTCACTCATATTGTCTTTCTGTTGGTCAAGACGCTCAATAGCCTGTTCAACAGTCATGCGTTGGCCTTCACCATCTACAGGGGTAATGATTGTCCATGCCTCTTTATTGGGGTTTGACGTTGCAGTTTGAGGTTGTTGTGATTGGAAGGTGTCTTCAGGATAAGCCCCAGGTACGCCAGCCATAGAAGGAGCATTACCTTTTGCAGCATCTTTAGCGGTATCAAGTATATCCTTTGCTGTATTTACAGCCTTATCAATTACTGGTTGGTTAGTCGCACCTAAAGTATCAGCCGCAGTTCTGCCAAAATTAAGGCCGGTAGCCGGTTTTTTAGCATCACCTGTATCTACGGCTGCATCCGCTTCTTTGCGGACAGCTTCAATTAAGCCGACAATAGCCTCAGATTTAGTCTTGTCATCTAAATTAGATTGCCAGATATGTGTAACAGCAGCTCTCAACAAATCAACTCCTGTATGGTCATGGGCAGTTCTTTGGATTGCAGCTTTAATCGCTGCTCGTGCATTTGCACTTGCTCCTGTTACTTTTTTAGCAATCCATCCAATAGCCGATTCATCTGATCTCCATGTAACTCCTATATTGCCGTCTGTTCCCAATGAAGCCTTTAAAGCCGTTTGATGCTTCTGGTCCATAATCCCCATCAAGTCATCTACGGCCTGATTGGCAAAAGCATATTGCATCTCTTTTTTTGAATGGAAAAGTGTCTGAGCGTCAAATTCAGCAGCCTCTTTAAGCTCTAAGGGGGCTCCACGAGAAGAGCCCATCTCTATATTAGATAACATTTCAGTAACTGTCATTTTCCCTTTTACATCTGTACCGCCTTCTATAGTATGTTTATCGTGTAAGATTTTTGTGTCGCTCTGAGCAAGATATAGAACGTGTTGCTTATCTTTTGCATCAGCAGCAGCTTGTACAGGATCGCTATGCCTTGCCCCTATTGTAAGCTCCATTTCCATAGGGATTGGAACATATTGACCGTTGTCTTTCTGAATATAAGCTCTGTCAAGTTTTAATACAGAACCAGTTTGCCTGCTTTGTCCTATAACGTGATAGTATCCCTTTTCCCCTGTCCCTAATAAATCTCCATATACCCAATAATCTGTTAGTTTATCAGATTGTGCCTCATTTAAAATTCTATTTCTGGTCCCTTCTGTTGTTTGAGAACTCGTATCCTTACTATACTTCACCCCCCTTAAAATCTCCCCGACAGAGACTGTCCCGTCTGCATTTTTGGATAAACGCATAGTAACTGCTGCATCGTCTTTAAGTCCCTCAAGGTCTTTCATTCTTGCCTGATATTGCTCTTCGTCCATTTTACCGCTATCGTGAAGGGCATTAAGTATCTGCACGGCAGATTTCTTTGAAAGGTCATACGCCTCATTTGAACCTTGCTTCAGCCTTGTGAGATTTAATATTTGACCCTCATGGCCTAATTTAGCTTGGTCAAAAATAACCTGTCCTTGTTTGTCTTTTACTGCTTGATAAACTACTGAGGAAAGCCCCATTTCTTCAGCTTTTTGAGCTATTGTCATGTAATTATATGCTGCTTGCCTTGCCATGTCCGCCTCAGCGAACTTTCCTTCTTTTTCCAGCCTGTCGGCTCTTTGCTCATGTTCCTCTGCCCATTTTTTAACTTTGCTTGTTGCTGCCACCGTATCAACCTCTGTGCCATGCTTAATTTTTCCATCCGTAAGTTGTATGCCTGTGATATGTCCATTGGAATCGGATGCAAGACCGACATTAAAATCAACCCGCCAGCCATTTTCTAATTTAGAACTGCTTAATTTCTCCAATCCTTTTCTATTTGCGTCATTTACGCCCATGCTTAACTTGAGGTTTTCACCTATCATGTTCATGGCTGCATGTGGATTAACATTAATAGCCTTTCCTCCAGCAATAAAACTATTTACAAGCTCTTTAGTCTCATCTGAGAGTTTACCGTGTTTTGTAAGGTCGGATTTAATAAGCATAGGTATCTTTCGTGCCATCTCCTGATATGCCCCAAGAGCTATTATCTTGTCTTTCCCTTCTTGGCTTAACATCCGCCATAAGGCTGCATTCTTTCCTGTGCGTAATCCTTCTACCTCGCCAAGATACTTATTCATCAACCGTGCAGCTTCCTGATAATTGCCTGCTCCTATCGCCTTTTTAAAGCTTTCAAGCGTCTCAATAGGTTTTTGGAATTGACCCTCTAAATATGCTGCAATTTTTTCTGCCTGCTTGCTTGTGCTTAGTTTTGCAAGCCCCTGAAGTCCGCCAAATAACGACTTGTTATAGTAATAATCGTTCAAAAACTCCTCAAAAGTGCCCTTATATGGATTTTCTTTCCGTGATTTAGCTATTTGATAAGCCCCTGAAACAGCCATAAGCTCTTGATTTACCTGGTCTTTGCCTTTTATCTCTCCTATCTGGCCTGCCCATGCCTGCACAAAAC
>JALWQB010000111.1 GCA_026994795.1 Deltaproteobacteria bacterium | reverse complement strand
CGATAGAGGCTATAGGAATGTAGAGAATTTTATCACAATGATTTATCTTCTGGCCGCTCCAATTGGAGAGCTATTGTGCACATAAATCCACACAAAATGCCGAATAACCCTTGGGAGCTTTGGGGCTGCAAGGTAGGGATAGAGTTTCCAGTAGTGAAGTTACTGGAGTATCTGGATTGCTGGTCAGACCTTGAGGCGAGTGACAATCCGTTTGCAGTGTGCACCATGGCGCATTTAAAGACTTTGGAGACCAAGGGGGATTTTGTGTCTAAGCGCAGGTGGAAGGTGAATCTTGTAAGGCGTCTTTATGGTCAAGGTCGTGACAGGCAATATGTAATTGACCTATTTCGGTTTATTGACTGGATAATGGCACTTCCTGAGGAGCTTTCCATGAGTTTTTGGGAAGAAATACGTCAATTAGAGGAGGAACATTCCATGCCATACGTTACAAGCGTAGAACGAATAGGTATTAAAAAGGGCATTGAACAAGGCATTCAACAGGGTGTCCAGCAAGGTACCAGGGATTTGCTCAAGCGTCAGCTTGAGTTGAAATTTGGTCCGCTCTCTCCAGATATTTTAGCACGCCTGAATGAGGCCCGGCATGAACAGTTGATGCGCTGGTCAGAGCGCATCCTTACTGCTAAAACGCTGGCAGAGGTATTTGGAGACTGAAAAAAAAACTTTTCCGACGCTTTCCGACAAAATATGATGCAGATTAAAGCCTTACTTCAACGCCATTCATCGCGAGATATTGCTTTACCTCTTGAATACCTACCTCTTTTCTATGAAATATGCCTGCGGCCAATGCTGCCTCCGCATCAGTCTCTTTGAATACCTCTAAGAAGTGCCCTGCGCTCCCAGCACCGCTTGAGGCAATGACTGGTATAGAGACAGCATCTTTAACTTCCCTGATAAGCTCTATATCAAAACCGTTATTTGTCCCGTCCTTATCAATGCAGTTCAACAGTATCTCCCCTGCGCCAAGCTCTTCTACAATCTTTGCAAGGGTGATGGCGTCAATATCTCTTCCCTCTCTGCCTCCCTTTACAGTGCATTGATACCAGCAGTATTTTTCTTTTTTAGGCCCTAAAAACGCAGTCTCTATGACCCTATGTTGCACATCCCTCGGAGAATCCACATATACCCTCTTAGGGTCTATTGATATAACAACCGCCTGATTCCCATATATCTTTGATATAATCTCAATAGAGCTTTTTTTAGAGGGCTTGCATCCATTGCTTAAAAATTCCTCACATATAAACACGGCATCGCTTCCAATGGATATCTTATCAGCGCCAGACCTAAAATACTCTGATGCCACTTTAAGGGCGGAATAATGCGTGCCTGATGAGTCAGTATAGTCACGAATACCGCCTCCTATGGTCAATGGGACAAAAACCTCCTTTGAGGTCCGCCTTAATACCTCTAACATCGGAAGGTCCTTTAGCGGAAAGTCCCTAAAGCCTGTTATGTTCAAAAAGGTTATTTCATCAGCCCCCTCCTCATAATATCGTTTGGCAAGCTCTACAGGCCTTCCAAGATTTCTAACAGCCCCCTTTTCTCTCTCGCGCACATCATACTGGTCTCCTTTTGTAACCACCAAGTCCCCTTCATCATTAGCCCTTACATCAAGGCAGGCTATAATGCGCTTGGAAAGCCTTGTCTCCAGATGCCCCTTAAACTCGTATGTGGCGGCAGTATTGACGTCGGATTGGGAAATAAAGTTTTTAAACAGCCGTAGTCCTGCCTCACCGCTTTTTTCTGGGTGAAATTGCGTGGCAATTATATTGCCTTTCTGAATACCGCTTACAAACCTTTCGCCATAGTCAGTATATGTAAGGATAACCCCATTATCTTCTGGGCATACATGATAGGAGTGGACAAAGTAAAACTTTTCATCACCTCTAAGGCCATTAAAAAGAGGGGATTTTTGGACTATATTGATCCCATTCCAGCCAATATGCGGGACAGACAAGCTACCCTTAAAACGCGCAACCTTTCCCCGCAGAAGGCCAAGCCCCTTTATGCCCTCCGCCTCTTCACTTTCTTCAAAAAGGGCTTGAAGACCAAGACAAATCCCCCAAAATGGCCTGTTTTCCATAAGATATGCCTTAAGCGGCGCAAAAAGCCCCTTATCCTTTAAGCTCTCAATTATCTTTCCAAAATTGCCAACCCCAGGGAATACAAGGCGCCTCGCCTCTCTGATGTCTCTTTCATCCCTTACAAGATGAATTTTCTGGCCAAGCCTTTCAAAGGCATTTATTACGCTCCTTACATTGCCTGCGCCATAATCAAGAATTGTTATCATAAGCACCCTCGTTTCAGTAGTTTAGTAGTTAGTGTCCATCAAAAAAATAAATAACGGTTTGTAATTACAGAATAAAACACAAAAAACACCAAACTTTTTTCGAGACTTCTGTCAATTATTGCTTGTAATATCAGATAGTTAAGTTCTATAATCGTGTAAGAAATAATAGATTTTCTTTAAATAATACATTTGTAACAGACTAAAATTATTATTTTTTTCATCCAGCTATATTTCTGGATGGACACTAGTTAATAGATTATAACATATACCAGTGGCATGGTAAAAACTGCACCAATGACAGGATTACATCCTTTCCGTGATAAATAGGGCATTAAACTGGAACTGCCCAACTCTCACGGCAAAAGCGCGTCAGGTAAACGCTGTTTTAAACAGCGCCGGCTCTTCTGCCATGCCTTAATGCCTTTTCAAACTCTGCCTCAAAATCACTAAGGCTATTGACCCTTATGGCATACTTATGAAGGGTCTACAGAATCTCTCTTTTAGTAATGGCCTTAATACGGGCGATTAAACTTGCACTCGGCACGCCAAAACGCTCTTTCACAGCCTGTATCACCATATCTTGGGCATCTTAAGCATTCCTATCTGAATACCTTGTTGAACACCCTGTTTGACACCTTGCTGAATACCTTGTTCCAACCATTTTTGGACCAATGACTGCATGGCCTTTACTCCTGATTCCTTTAAAATTTTCTCAAGCTCTTTTTCATCTACTTGCTTGCTCATTATAATATATTCCAGCACCATTAAAAAGCGGTCTTTATCCAGTTTGACCATTGTCTGAAAGGCAAAAACTCCTGCACAACCTGCTCATCACTCATAAGGCGTTTAAAGAAGCTATCATGGGGGCGCTTGAGTTCTTTCATAATTATCCTGTAACCGTCTTCCCATATATCTTTAATGCTTCTTGCCCTTATCCCCTTTTCTTCTTTGAGCCCGGGGCGCTTGAGGCAAGCCACCATTCAGATATGCCCAGTATTATGAATGTGATTAAAAAGAGGACAAGCCCTAGTTCTATGAGCGCGGAAAGATATATTGGGTCAGAGGCCTCAGTAAATTCATTGGCAAGCGTTGACGCAATGGTATTTGCAGGATTAAAAAGGGATATGCTCATATCGTGCGCATTGCCGATTACAAAGGTTACAGCCATTGTCTCTCCAAGCGCCCTTCCAAGCCCCAGAAATATCCCTCCCATAACCCCCCGTTTACTATAGGGCAGCACCACATCTTTGACTACCTCCCATGTGGTTGCCCCAAGCCCGTATGCAGATTCCTTTAAGACTTGAGGGGTCATCAAAAAACAGTCCCTGATAACAGATGCCATAAATGGCAGTATCATAAGAGAAAGCACTATGCCTGCGGTAAACATCCCCACTCCCATCGGAGGGCCGTCAAATAATGGTATAAAGCCAAAATGCTCTGTAAGCCAGGGCTGAACATGGTCAGCAAGTATAGGGGCAAGGGTAAAAAGCCCCCACATGCCATATATTATGCTCGGTATTGCCGCTAAAAGCTCTATGGCAGTACCAAATATTGACCTTAAAGGCATTGGCGCAAGCTCTGTAAGGAATATCGCAACCCCTATAGCCATAGGCACAGCTATTAACATAGCAAGGCCGGTAGAGACCACAGTGCCCACAATAGTGGTAAGCGCCCCAAAGTTGCTGGCAACAGGGTCCCATTCCGTAGATATGAGAAAGGAAAGACCAAACCTCTTTATAGAGGGCATTGCCTCTATAGATAGGGAGATGAGCATTGCAACAAGTAAAAAAAGGATTAGGCTTCCAGAAAAACGGGTTAAAAACCTGAATATTGTCTCAGTAATGGGCTCAGATTTGCTTTTTTTAAAAATACTTTTATTCTTAGAAGATTTATAGTTATTATCTGCCATATTATCCCTATTTTTTATCCCTATCCTTATCCATTATTTATTCACACCTTGCCCTATCCCATGCCTTTAATATGTTTTCTTTAAGCTTTATATCCATCACAGGGTTCCTGCCTTTAGCAGTCAAATAGCCCCCTATCATAAGCCCGTCTGCCCCTGCCAGAAATGCCATTGCAAGGAAGTCATTAAGCCCCTTTTCCCTCCCGCCTGCAAGCCTTATAGAGGGGGTCTTTAATATAAGCCTAAAGATGGCAATTGTCTCTATGACCTCAATAGGAGATATGTAAGGGGCGCTCTTCCATATTCTTGTCCCCTCTATGGGAAGAAGTATATTAATTGGAACAGAATCTACTCCTATATCCATTAAGGTCATTGCCAAATCCAGCCTGTCATCTCTCCCCTCGCCAAGCCCTAAGATACCGCCTGAGCAGCACTCAAGCCCTGCCTTTTTTATATTTAAAAGGGTCTCAACACGATCATGAAAGCTGTGGGTAGAGCATACAGAGGAGAAGAAATTACCGCTTGTCTCAAGATTATGGTGGTATCGCGTAAGCCCTGCATCTTTAAGGATAAGTAGGTGGTTATAGCCAATAAGCCCCAAAGATGCGCATATCTTTATGTCAACCCTTTTCTTTACAAACCTTATCGCCTCTGCTGCCTCATATACTTCTTTGTCATCAGGCCCCCTTCCGCTTGCAACAAGGCTGAACCTCTCTGCCCCTATTGCCTTTGCATGTTCGGCATGAAGGGCTATCTCATCACAAGACCTCATGGGATATATAGGGGCGTTTGTCTTGTGGCGTGCGGATTGGGCGCAATAGGCGCAGTCTTCCGTGCAGGCGCCGCTCTTTACATTCATAATTGAGCACAGGCTAAAGGCAGTTCCCCTCTCCTTGAACTTTACCTTAAGCGCTGCCTCCATAAGCTCAAATATAGCGCCCTTTTTTATTAATGCCTCTATATCTCCATCCAACGACCAAGTGGCAGCATTTGCCGACAATCCGCAAGCAAAACGCCGCTGATTGGCAGTCAACTGCACCAGTTCGTTAGGTTTTTTCCTCTTTTTAATAATCATCTGCTATCCTTAATGCCCTATATACAAAAATATTTCTTCTCACTCACTGAGAGTAATATAATATCTAAAGGAAAAAAGGAGCGGGATAGGGACGAATTATAGGCAATTGACATAGATAGTAAACTTCTCCCTTATCTCATATTTTTTGCGGAATTTTTTATCCATGCGCCTTATGTCCCAGAAGGGAAAGAGGATGACGGCAGTGCAGAGCAGGACAAACCAGAAGGCATAGGCGCCAGAGACATGATAATGCTCTACTATAAAAGAGGTGCAAATGGCCAAATAGGCCATAAAGAGAAAATAGACAAACCACAAAGCAAATAGCGCTTTAATAAACATAAAAATCATGACTACTGCCTCCATTAACATAGCAAGTGTCCATCCAAAAATAAATAACAGTTTGTAATTACAGAATAAAATGCAAAAAACACCAAACTTCTTTCGAGACTTCTGTCAATTATTACCTGTAATATCAAATAGTTAAGTTTTATGATCGTGTAAAAAATAATAGATTTTCTGTAACTGTTCAGCCTGCGGGCTTAGGAGAAGGACGTAAGAATGCGGGGTAGAAAGGGACGTTATTCAATGCCCTCTCCAACATTTCGAATACCCGCTGT
>JALWQB010000110.1:9599-21532 GCA_026994795.1 Deltaproteobacteria bacterium | reverse complement strand
GAGGATGAAACAGAAAAAAATGCTGTAAAGTAATCCTTAACATCTTACTATATTAATAGTCAGGAAAATTGCTTTGTAAAAAGCTACCCACGTCATTCCTCGAAAATTAAGCGGTGGATTTTGGTAAGATTTGAGAGCTTGATAACCATTATCTATATGCTATTATATCTAACCTCTTTTAAAATAGTCGTATGCAAACGGCATTGCAGTGCATTGGAATTATTTTAAGCTATAAAAATGACCCCAAAAACAGGAGAGGATAATTATGAACCCAAACATTAAAGAGATGATGAGGCAGGCGCAAATGCTCCAGAATAAGATGACCAAGATCCAAGAGGAGTTAAAAGAGCGCACCGTAGAGGCGTCAGCAGGCGGCGGCATGGTAAAGGTTGTAGTAAGCGGAAGGCCTGAGATTAAGTCAATAGAGATTGACAAAGAGGTAGTTGACCCTGATGATATTGAGATGCTTCAAGACCTTATAATGGCAGCGATAAATGAGGCCCTTAATCTTTCAAGCCAGATGACCGAGCAAGAGATGGCAAAACTTACCGGCGGTTTAAAGATACCCGGAATATTTTAATAGAGATGGCGTCAACGCTTCCCGCGCCCCTTAAAAGGGTATGCGATAACCTGAGCCGGCTTCCGGGGATCGGACAGAAAACCGCCGTCCGTCTTGCCCTTTCCATACTGCGAGGGCCAGATACAATGGCAAAGGAGCTCGGAGATTCTATCGCGACGCTTCACAGCAATATAAGGCTTTGCTCTATATGCCATACCTTTTCTGAAAAAGACCCTTGTTCAATATGCGATGACCCCAGAAGGGACAATTCCATTATATGCGTAGTGGAAGACCCAGGGGACATTGTGGCAATAGAGACATCAGGCGGTTTTAAAGGGGTGTTTCATGTGCTGCACGGCGCGCTTTCCCCAATGGACGGCATAGGCCCTAATGAGCTGAAGATAGACGGGCTTCTAAACCGTATTGACCGCCTAAAAGAGGGGGCAAATCAGGGCGAGATAGAGATAATCATTGCCACAAGCAGCACTGCTCAGGGGGAGGCTACAGCCTCTTATCTGTTTGATGTCTTAAAAGGCAAGGGCGTTAAGGTATCAAGGATTGCCTTTGGCATCCCTATGGGAATGGATATAAAATATGCCGACCCCATGACCTTGAAAATGGCCATATCCTCCAGAAGCGAGTTGTAATGATATAACAACATTAAAACTCAAAAAAGTGTTACAAGGCAAAAAGATGGTGATAAAGAAAGTAGATACCTAATGAATCAGATATTTCTCTTTCTTATAACTGTCTCGTGCATTGCAGGGGCATATTTTGACAGGATGGAGGCAGTAACGAAGGCGTCATTTGATGCGGCAAAAGGGGCTGTTGAGCTTGCGATAGGGCTTGTTGGGGCAATGGCGCTCTGGCTTGGCATTATAAAGGTGGCAGAGGAGGCAGGGCTATTAAATGTCATCTCAAGGGCGATATATCCCTTATTAAAGAGGCTCTTTCCAGATATACCCGAGGGACACCCTGCATTAAGCTCAATAGTGATGAACATAGCGGCGAATATGCTTGGCCTTGGAAACGCCGCCACCCCAATCGGCATAAAGGCAATGAAGGAGCTTGATGAGTTAAATCCCAGAAAGGGCGCAGCCACTGATGCAATGTGCCTGTTTCTGGCAATAAATACATCCAATGTAACCCTGCTCCCCCTTGGGGTTATTGCGCTCAGGGCATCCGCTGGCGCAGCTGAACCTGCCTCCATTATCATCCCTACGCTTTTGGCAACTGCAACCTCAACCATAACTGCCATAATTGTCTCTCTTTTAATGAGAAAATTGTATTCCGAGGCAGCAATTGCAAGCGCTCATTACAACAGGGCCTATGGCATATCTTCTCCTGAAAATATTGTGCCTTCTTATAAAGCGACAGAAGTAATTCCGCCCTCTAATCATATCAGGCATTATAGAATTATAATGCTTTTGTTCTGGCTGTCTCTAAATCTCATAATAGGGGCAAAGCTCATAACGCCCCCTTTTTACATAAATATAGACGCCCTAAAGGACATACTGACACACTGGCTCATACCATGCCTTATGGCAGGCATTATGCTCTATGGGGCATCAAGGGGGGTTAAGGTATATGAGGCTGCGTGTGAGGGGGCAAAAGAGGGTTTTAATGTGGCTATAAGGATCATCCCATTCCTTGTAATGATACTTTGCGGAGTGGCGATGTTTAGGGCATCAGGAGCGTTTGACGCTCTTTCTGCCCTTATATCGCCTGTTACCGCTCTGATAGGCTTTCCTATAGAGGTCTTGCCAGTTGCGCTTGTAAGACCGCTTTCTGGAAGCGGCGCATTTGGCCTTGTGGCTGAGATAATAAACAATTCTCCTGATAGCTTTAACGCCTTTCTTGCCTCATGCCTTCAAGGCTCAACTGAGACCACATTCTATGTGCTCGCTGTCTATTTTGGCGCAATAGGGATAAAAAACTATAGATACGCCCTTGTCCCCGCCCTATGCGCAGATGTAATGGGGGCATTATCAGCGCTTTTTATATGCAGGATTATGTATTGATTTTGAGGAGGGGCATAATGCGTCTATTTGTGGCAATTGATATACCGGAGGACATAAGGCACGGTCTTGATACAGAGTTTAATAAATTAAAACAGTGCGTTAATGAAAATGGGATTAAGGGGATAAAGTGGGTATCTCCTCATCTATGGCACATTACCTTAAAATTTATTGGAGAAGTTAATGAAGATGCCCTTTTACCCCTGAAAAATGCAATAGAAGAGGCAATAAAGGGGGTCAGGCATTTTGATTTGACAATAAAGGGGATAGGGTGTTTTCCAAATTACCGCAATCCAAAGGTGATATGGTTCGGCGTAAAGGAGGCGCCAGAGGCCAAGGGGTGTTTAGAGACAATACACAGGGGGCTTGAGATGAATCTTTCAGGTCTTGGCATAGGGGTTGAGAACAGGCGTTTTCATTCACACCTTACAGTTGGACGCATAAAAAAATGCCCCTCCCCCTCATCAGGGGTAAAGAGGCTGATTAAGTGCATCTCAACTAACGCAATAGCTGATATAGACGACAATAATGGCAAAGGAGGTCCTAAACCTTTGGGATTTACAGTAAATAAAATTATACTTTATAAAAGTGTTTTAACCCCCAGGGGCCCTATTTATACCGCACTAAGGACTATAAGTTTCCCAAAATAAATAAATTCATGGCTTCTACGACGCCTCAGCACATGAAAAATCAAACCTAAATCCTGCAATTGGCGAGTTCGCCCCTTAAATTATTACATTAAACTCCTGAATCCAAAGCCTCCATGCATCCAGATTAGTAAGCGGATCAAGCCCTGCCTCTATCTGAAGGAGATATACTGTATATTTGCCAGCGGGCAAAGAGACGCCAAAAGGAGGGCCAAGGGTTATGTCAATCACAGTGTCTCCTCCATGCCACATAGGGAGTTCGTTGTCTTCAAATGGAACCGCTATGTTTTTGCCTGTAAAGAGATAGACGCTCCCGTCAGGGAGCCCGATTGCCACATACTGGGCGATGCCTTGCGGGGTATTCGGGATATTGACTGTAAGGGTATCGCCATAATGATACTCCCCTTCGGTGAGGATTGGGTTGGCGGTCTCCATGTCCTTATCAGACACCATTTCTTGTCCGTTTTCGGAATCTTCTGCGGTCTCCTTTAGTTCCTGAGGCGTTACCTTGACCCTTGCCGCCTGCTGTCTGCCTGTCCCGTCCTCAACAGTTATCATCACATCCCCGTCAGGGATTGCATCAGGGGCGCGCCAGATGACAAAATCCCCGCTTGATGTTGAAAGTATCCCGTGGGAGGCGGACCATGCATAAGGGCCTGCGCCTCCAGTTACCTTGAAGGTGACTGCCTCCCCTTGCATAACCTCTGCATGTCCGGGGGTTATGGAAAGGGCGTCTGACACCACGCGCACCACTGCCTGAGCGATCTCGCCCTGATCATTCTTTTCCTTCACCCACACAATAAACCTGCCTGAACGGTCTGCTGAAAACTCCGCCTCATCGCCTTTAACCCCCTCTTCTTGAGGTTCTTTCCCCCCTTTTTCCGTAAGTTCGCCATCCGTATAACCCCATAAAAGCTCCCCAGCGCCGCCAAGAGCCCTAAGCGTTACCTTTTCCCCGATATTCACTACAGGGGCAACAGGCGTTATATAAAGCCCCCTTAATACCTTTATGCGGGCGCTTGCCACCCTGCCGCCAGCATCATAGACCTTTATTGACACCTCTCCCGCCCTCTCAGGGGCTATATAGACCGTATTGTCGCCCTTTGTGGAGCTAAGGTCTCCTTGGTCCGCTGTCCAGCTATAAGGGGGTACCCCGCCTGAGACAGAGAAAAGCTGGGACTGAGACGGCTCAATGGCCGCGCTTTCAGGGGTTATCGTAAGCTCATCTTTAATAACATTTATAACAGCATGGGCGCTTTCGCCATTCAGGGCGTCTTCAACAATGAGGTCATATTTTCCTGTATTCATAGGGGCGGTAAAGAGGACGCTCTGGCCTTCTGTGGCATTCAGCTCCCCTCCAAGAGGGGCGCTCCATGTATAATTTGAGCCGCCAAGGGCGTAAAAGCGTCTGGTCTCCTCCGGTATGAGGCTTGAGACAGCAGGGCTTATGACAATGCCGCTAATCTCCACTGTAACCTTAGCAGATACCCTCTGGCCCGCAGCGTCAGTAACAGTTACTGTATCAATGCCCGTGAGCCACGGCGTATAGACCACATATCTGCCCATGCCTGATGAGAGATGCCCTGTCTCTGTCCGCCACCTGTAAGGCGGAAACCCGCCAGTTGCGTAAAAGACCTCTGAAAGACCGCCCAATTCAAGGTGGGGCTCAGCCGGGCTTATGGAAAGCTCGCCGCCTACTTTAAGCCTCATGGAATAGCTCTTCCCGTCTCTTCCTTCACAGTCCTCAGTTACAGTGAGCAGGAATTCCCCTTCCAATGATGGGGCATTACACATAAAGAGGCGTTCATCTCCATCCTTTTCGCTGCATACAAGGCCTCCTTGACCCTCCACACGAAACGGGGGGCGCCCGCCGCGGACTTTAAGCTCAAACTCCTCATTTTGAAAAAGGATCATGTCAGTCTTCATAGTAAATTCCGCCTCATCCCCTTTTTTCGTATAGATTCTGAGGTCGCCCTCAGTATCTATTACCTTTATATCACCAGCGCCGCCTACATAAAGACGCGGTGACGGGTCGTTGACATCTGACTGGATCGCTACAATGGAGACAGGGTATGGGCCTGTCTGCCCTGTCCACACCCCATTAACGGCAAGTATCTTATTATCTATGCGAAATACATGGGCAAGATAGGAATCAAGCACCCATACCGTATCCCCTGACTGTGAAAATGCTATAGGAGATTTCATGATATTTGGGTCTGTTATATGGGAAATCACCCCAAGGTCATTTGCATCTATGACTGTAACGCTCTTTTCATTGCTATTTGCCACATAGAGCCTCTTGCCTGAATTGGTAAGAAATATGCCCTGCGGCATATCTCCAACAGTTATAGACTTTACAAAATCAAGCTTGCCTGCCCCGCTGTTAGCATTTTTATCAATCTTATAAACCAATACTGCTTTTTCAATCTCACAGGAAACAAACACATATCCTGTCCTGTTCGCTCCATCCGTTCCATCAGCCCCTGTCTTTGCCCCTTCACCTTCTTCTCCGCTAACCTCTACCCCCTCTACTGCCTCCTTAACCTCCAGATCTACAGGTATCCTGCACTCATGGCCTGAGTCTGGACTTGCGCCTGAAACTACCTCTCCGCTTGTCCCATTCAGGACAAAGAGATGATTGGGCACGGCAAAATAAAGGCGTCCTCCTCCCCATGCAATTGGGCCTCCTATGCCTGATAGACTCAGGACGCTTGTATCCACGCCTGATGCGCCATAAAGCTCCAAGCACTCTTTTTGCATCCAGTCAGATGGCTCATCAGAGCTTATATCTATTACGGCAATCTCGCTTGAATATGGAGAAGAGGCAAAGAGGCGCTGTCCATCAGCAGACGGAGCAAGATAGTAAGGCTCAAAACACTCCACATAGACATCCCTTACAATCTCATTCTCCTGCGTGTCAACTATCTTGATGGACTGTGAACCTGCATCAGCAGCTGCAAGCCATCTGCCCCCTTTTAGCGCCGCCATCTCATGGACATCACTAAACAGATACATGCCCTCCTTTACGCTCTCAACCTGCGTTCCGCTGCCGCACCCTCCTGAAACTGCAATACCCTTTAAGGGCGGCAATGACATGAGACAGGCGATAGCGAGGACGAATGCGATGATTACGACTGGGCTGACAAGGCCATCCTGTCCCCCCCGCTTAATCCCAGTTTGCATCAACTCTTTCTCATATCCTGAAATAATTGCCATCTTCTTTACCTCCATTAACTTATCAATTTGTCATAAGATTTACTTATGATTTCTCATATTCCCAAGTGGCGTAGGCGCTATAAATATTTATTTAAGCCCTCTTTTCTATTCTACTATATTAAACTCCCGAACCCAAAACCTCAATGCATCATAATTTATAAGGGGATCAAGACCGGCCTGTATCCGAATGAGATAGACTGTATATCTGCCAGCAGGTAAAGGCGGCCCCAAAACAGAGCCAAGGGGTATGTCAAGCACAATGTATCCTCCATGCCACATTGGAAGCTGGCCGCCTGAGGCAAAGGGCGCTGCTATATTCTTGTAGGTAAAAAGATAGATACTCCCATCAGGGAGTCCTATTGCCACATACTGGTCAATGCCCTGCGGGGCATCCAGTACCATAACTGCAAGGGTATCGCCATAATGATACTCATCTGCGGTGAGAATTGGATATGCAGTCTCTATGTCCATCTCAGCCGTCACTTCAGACACCGCCTCTTCAGGCTCAGACTCAGCCGTCCCTTTACGCCCGACTTCACTCCCGTTTCCTGAATCTTCTGAGGCATCTTCTGAGCCCTCCATCTGACCGGCGTCAAGCTCCTTTTTAGCTCTGGGCACAAGGGTAATGACGCTTTTTGACTGGCTTACAAACCCGTTCTGATCCTCAGCGGTAAATGTAATGTAATATTCCTCATTATCAGCCTCAAACCCTTTAAAGCTGCCTGACCAGATGCCGTCATCACCCCTTGTAAGATTTATCACGGTAGAGGGAATGGCAGATGTTCCAAACTCGTCTATGAAATAGTAGGATTCCGGAGTCCTTATGACCGCCTTTACCTTTCTTATATTTCCCTCTGTAGCGGATACTCGCACCCTGAGTTCCATCTCCTCGCCCTGAGTTATCTCCTGAATGGAGGCAAGCCCTGATACAGGCTCAATAACAACCTCGTTTGCAAGACTGCCAAAACAGCCATTCAGACAATATTCAGATGCAGATAAACCATCCTTTAAAGTATTGGGCTCTCCATCTCCGTCATAATTAAATAATGGAGTCTGTTTGGTAAAAGGATATCCAAGGGTAGAGAGCGTTTCCTTAGCCATCGTAAATGCCTTATGGAAATCAAGCCCTTTTCTCAAATTGTCAAAAAAGAACTTAGTAAATGACTGGTACCCGAAATCGGCATAATTGGCCGTGGTATCTTTCCCCGCGCTTGTAATGATTATCCTGTCCTTTCCTGCAAGGTCATCTACAAAAGAGCCTGAATAACTCGCCTCAAACATAGCAATAATGGTATTTCCTGTAGCAGACTGATAGTCGTCAAAAAACCTTTTTAGAGTCCGGGCATTAATGGTATTAGCATCAGTGGTATTGTCTAAAGGCGACAGCAGTATCCCGTCTTCTCCACCATGGGCAACAAAAATAAAGAGAAGGGGCAGATCAAGGCTACCCTGTTCCTTTGCCCATGAAAACGCCTTTTTTATATCCTTCACAGTGATGTCCCTTGGGTCTTTACCATTTCTCATCTCAGAAAGCTTAACAGGCCCATCAACTACATTCATATCCACTATGTCATCTCCGTTTATATCAATGTCGGGCTTGTAGGAGAGGAAATATATCTCTGAGTTGTCATAACCGCGGGCAAGGAGTGTCTTATAGGCATAGCTCGTCATCTTCTCTATAGTCAATTGTTTTCTCTCCGATTTACTTCCCCTGGGCTGAACGATGATGGCCGCCCGCTTTCCATGAAGAAGCTCTTCTTTCTGGGATTCATCCGTTATTTTCCGGGCAAGCCTTTCTTTTGCGGAAAAGGTCATGTGTGTAAGGCCGCCCAACCACGTTCCGATCCATAGCCCGCCTTCGCCATCTGATAATAAGGACATAATATCATTATGGAGCAGACCTGAATTATCCTTATTAAAAACTTCCCATGTGCCGTCTTCCTTATAATGCGCTAAATTACCCTCATCAGTTCCGATCCATAGCCCGCCTTCGCCATCGGATAATAAGGCTTTAACAATATTAGATGGCAGGCTGGAATTATCGGTATTAAACACTTTCCATATGCCATTTTTACGGTAATGCGCTAAGCCGCCCTCATCAGTTCCGATCCATAGCCCGCCTTCGCCATCGGATAATAAGGCTCTAACAGTATTATCAGGCAGCTTGGAATTATCGGTATTAAAAACTTCCCATATGTCATCTCCCTCATAATGAGCTAAACCATTTCCTGTTCCGATCCATAACCCTCCTTTGCCATCGGATAATAAGGCTCTAACAGTATTATCAGGCAGCACGGAATTATACTTATTAAACACTTCCCAATTGCCATCTGCATCATAATGCGCTAACCCGCCTTCATAAGTCCCGATCCATAACCCGTCTCTGCCATCGGATATTAAAGACACAACATCATTATCAGGCAGCTTGGAATTATCGGTATTAAACACTTCCCATGTGTTATCTCCCTCATAATGAGCTAAACCATTTCCTGTTCCGATCCATAACCCTCCTTCGCCATCGGATATTAATGACCAAACAATATTATCAGGTTGCCCAGAATTATTTTCATTAAATACTTTCCAAGTACCATCTCCTTTATAATGAGCAAATAAATTACCATCAGTCCCGATCCATAGCCCTCCTTCGCCATCGGATATTAATGCCCTAATATCATTATCCGGCAAAACAGAATTATCCATATTAAAAACTTTCCATGTGCCATTTTTACGGTAATGCGCTAACCCGTCACTCCAAGTCCCGATCCATAATCCGCCTGAACCATCGGGCACTATGAACTCAACATCATTATCAGGCAGGCAGGAATTATACTCATTAAACACTTCCCATATGCCTGTTTCATCATAATGCGCTAACCCGCCACTCCCAGTCCCGATCCATAATCCGCCTGCGCCGTCAAATACTAAGGAGTTAACATAATTGTCAGGCAGGCCGGAACTATTCTCATTAAATACTTCCCATGTGCGATCTCCATCATAATATGTTAAACCACCATCCCAAGTCCCGATCCATAATCCACCTGAACCATCGGATAATAAGGCCTTAACATCATTAGAAGGCAGGCCGGAATTCTTTTTATTAAACGCCTTCCAATTGTCGTCTCCATCATAATGCGTTAAGCCTCCTTTATAAGTCCCGATCCATAATCCGCCTGAACCATCGGATAATAAGGAAATAATCCAATTAGAATGCAGGGCGGAATTATCTTTATTAAATATTTTCCAATTGCCATCGCCATCATAATGAGCTAAACTACCCCAAGTTCCAATCCATAACCCGCCTGAGCCATCAGACAGTAAAGATAAAACCCAATTAGAAGAAGGCAGGCCGTCAAGATTTGTAAAAATTCTTAATAACTCTCCTGTAACCTTATCCCTTTTTTCAAGCCCTCCAGTTGTCCCGACCCAAAAATAGTCTCCATCTATCAAAAGGGCGTATGTATTATGAGGAATAAACACCTCACAGTAAATGTCCTCGCTTGTCCCTAAGCTTTGAATGGCAAGGAGATTTGTTGCTGAGAACACCAAAAATACTACTGCGACTATACACTCAAAAAAGAATTTTTTTCTCAACACTACATATCCTCCTTATTGATTCATCTAATTTGGATACACCCTATAAAAGGACATTGCTTCCCCTATTTTATTATATTAAACTCCTGTTCCCCAAGCCTCCATACATCAAGATTCATAAGGGGATCAAGTCCTGCCTGTATGCGAAGAAGATAAATTGTATATTTGCCAGCAGGTAAAGACGGACCAAAAGGAGGGCCAATTGGTATATTAAGCACGATGTCTCCTCCTTGCCAGATTGGAAGCTGACTGTCTGCAAATGGAGCTACCATATTAGGGGCAGTAAAGAGATAGACACTCCCATCAGGGAGCCCTATTGCTACATACTGGGCAATGCCCTCTGGGGCATTAGGAACCATGACTGTAAGGATATCGCCATAACGATATTTCACTTGGGTTAGGGTTGGATAGACAGTCTCTATATCCAGCTCAGGTCCAAATATATCTCCATTTTCTAAATTTTCTGAAGCTCCTGCTTCCTCCATCTGACCGATATCAAGCTCTTTTCCATCCTTAACAACAAAGATTATAGCGCTTTCTGATTGGCTTACAAATCCATCCTGATCCTCAGCAGTAAATGTAAGGTAATACTCCCCATTATACACAAAGTCGCTAAAGCTGACTGACCAGACGCCGTCTTCTCCCTCTGTAAGATTTTTTACCGCAGGAGGAATGGTTGGAAGGCCGAACTCATCTATGGAGTGATAAGACTCCGGGGTTATTATGACCGCCCTTACTTTTTTTATACGTCCTTCTGTAATAGATACCCGCGCCCTTAGTTTTACCTGTTCACCTTGCATTACCTCCTGAAAGGAGGAAAGCCCTACAGGCTCAATGAACACTTCTCCAGCAAGACCGCTAAAACAGCCATTCAGACAAAATTTAGATGCAAATGAGCCATCACTTGAAGGATCGGAAATGCCATCATCAGCGTCATCGTCAAGCAAGGGGAGCTGTTCAGTAAAAGGGAGGCCAAGGGTAGGGAGTTTTTCCTTTGTCAGCGTAAATGCCTTATAGAAATCAAGTCCCTTTCTCAGGTTATCAAAAAAGAATCTGGCAAAGGACAGGCGTCCCATATTGGCATAATAGGCCTTGGTGTCATTACCTGCGCTCGTAATGATTATTCTGTTCTTTCCTGAAAGGTCATCCACAAGCGACCCTGAATAACATGCCTCAAATATGGCAATAATGGTGTTTCCTGTAACAGACTGATAGTCGTCAAAAAGCCTTTTCAGGGTCTGGGCATCAAGGGTCTTATTTTCGGGGGAGATTATGAGGCTGTCTTCTCCGCCATGGTCAATAAAGATAAAGAGAAGGGGCTGAACAAGGCTTCCTTGTTCTTTTGCCCAAGAAAATGCCCTTTCTATATCCTCAATAGTGAGGTCTCTCGGATTTTCACCAGCTTTCTGTTCAGAAAGTCTAACAGGCCCATCAACTACATTCTCATTCGGCTTGCCGTCTCCGTCTATGTCTATGTCGGGCTTATAGGAGAGAAAATATATCTCTGAGTTGTCATAGCCACGGGCAAGAAGTGTCTTATAAGCATAGGTCGCCATAAATTCTATGGTATCAAACTGTTTTTTATTATACTCCATTCCCCTGGGATGGACAATAATAGCTGCCCTTTTTCCGTGAAGGAGCGCTTCCTTCTGGGCTTCATCTGTTATGGACTGAGCGATCTTGTCTTTTGAAGAAAAGGTCATGTGGGCAAGGCCGCCGTTGGTTCCAATCCATAACCCGCCTGATTCATCGAATATTAGGGAATTAATTAGATTATCAGGCAGGCCGGAATTATACATATTAAACGCTTCCCAATTGCCATCTTCATCATAATGCGCTAAACCTCCCTCACCTGTCCCAATCCATAACCCTCCTGAACCATCAGATAGTAGGCAAGTAACA
>JALWQB010000110.1:0-9499 GCA_026994795.1 Deltaproteobacteria bacterium | reverse complement strand
TTCCCAATTGCCATCTTCATCATAATGCGCTAAACCTCCCTCACCTGTCCCAATCCATAACCCTCCTGAACCATCAGATAGTAGGCAAGTAACACCATTATCAGGCAAGCCGGAATTATCCGAATTAAACACCTTCCAAATACCATCTTTAAAGTAATGCGCTAAACCTTCTCCTCCATTATACCAAACTCCTGTTCCGATCCATAATCCGCCTGCTTCATCAGATATTAAGGAATTAATACGATTATCAGGCAGGCCGGAATTATCCGAATTAAACACTTCCCAAATACCATCTTTAAAGTAATGCGCTAGACCATTGTGCTCAGTTCCGATCCATAATCCGCCTTCTCCATCGGATATTAGGGAATTAACCCAATTATCAGGCAGGCCGGAATTATCCGAATTAAACACTTCCCAACTGCCATTTTCATCATAATACGCTAAATTACCCACTGTTCCGATCCATAACCCGCCTGCTTCATCAGATATTAAGGAATTAATACGATTATCAGGCAGGCCGGAATTATCCGAATTAAACACTTCCCAATTGTCATCAGCATGATAATGCGCTAAACCTCCCCCTGTTCCGATCCATAATCCGCCTGCTCCATCAGATATTAAGGAATTAACCCAATTATCAGGCAGGCCGGAATTATCCGAATTAAACACTTCCCAATTGCCATCAGCATGATAATGCGCTAAACCTCCCCCTGTTCCGATCCATAACCCGCCTGCTCCATCAGATATTAAGGAATTAATAAGATTATCAGGCAGGCCGGAATTATCCGAATTAAATACCTTCCAAGCGCCATCAGCATGATAATGCGCTAAACCTCCACCTGTCCAACTCCCTGTCCCAATCCATAATCCGCCCGCTTCATCAGGTATTAAAGAATTAACCCAATTATCAGGCAGACAAGAATTATCCGAATTAAACACCTTCCAAGCGCCATCAGCATGATAATGCGCTAAACCTCCCCCTGTTCCGATCCATAATCCGCCTTCTCCATCAGATATTAAAGAATTAACCCAATTATCAGGCAGGTCGGAATTATCCGAATTAAACACCTTCCAAGCGCCATCAGCATGATAATGCGCTAAACCTCCCCCTGTTCCGATCCATAATCCGCCTGCTCCATCAGCCAATAGAGATAAAATAAGATTATCAGGCAGGTCGGAATTATCCGAATTAAACACCTTCCAAGTGCCATCAGCATGATAATGCGCTAAACCTCCCCCTGTCCAACTCCCTGTTCCGATCCATAACCCGCCTTCTCCATCAGATAGTAGGCAAGTAACACCATTATCAGGCAGGTCGGAATTATCCGAATTAAACACCTTCCAAGCGCCATCAGCATGATAATGCGCTAACCCTCCCCCTGTTCCGATCCATAACCCGCCTTCTCCATCAGATATTAAAGAATTAACCCAATTATCAGGCAGGCCATCAAGGTTTGTAAAAATCCTTAATAACTCTCCTGTATCCTTATCTCTTTTTTCAAGCCCTCCAGTTGTCCCCACCCATAGATAATCTCCATCAATCAAAAGGACTTGAACATAGCTTTTATTAGTAAACACCTCCCAATAAACATCCTCATTTGTTTCTGACCCTTGAACTGCAAGAAGATTTGCTACGGAGATCACCATCAATTGTAAAAATACTACTATTACAACCATGCATCTCAAAAAGGAAAATTTCCTGAACATTATTCTCTCTCCTTTTTTATTTTATTATCTTAAACTCTCGCACCCCAAGCCTCCATGCATCAAGGTTCATAATAGGATCAAGACCTGCCTGTATGCGAAGGAGATAGACTGTATATTTGCCAGCAGGTAAAGGTGGCCCCAAAGGAGGGCCAAGGGAGATATTAACTATAGTGTCTCCTCCCTGCCATATTAGAAGCTGATTGCCTTTAAATGGCGTTGCCATATTCTCGCCTGTAAAAATATAGACACTCCCATCAGGAAGCCCTATTGCAACATACTGAGCAATGCCATCCGGGGCATCAGGAATTTTAACAGTAAGGATATCGCCATAGTGATACTCCACTGCATTAATAATTGGATAGGCGGTCTCTATGTCCGCTTCAGGTGTTATGTCATGCCCGTTTTCTGGAGTTTCTGATGATTCCACTGCCTCTTCCATCTGGCTGACATCAAGCCCTTTTCCATCATTAAGCACAAAGGTTATGGTGTCTTTTGACTGGCTCACAAACCCGTCATTATCCTCAGCGGTAAATGTAAGGTAGTATTTCCCGTTATAATCAAAATCGCTAAAGCTGCCTGACCAGATGCCGTCATCTCCCTTTGTAAGGCTTTTTACTGCAGGGGGGACGACGGGGAAGCCAAACTCGTCTATGGAGTGATAGGATTCAGGAGTCCTTATGACTGCCCTTACTTTTCTTATAGTGCTCTCTGTTGTAATGGATGATACCCGCACCCTAAGTTCCACTTTTTCTCCTCGCTTTACATCCTGAGTGGCGGCAAGCCCTATAGGCTCAATGGAGACCTCTCCTGCAAGATCGCCAAAACAGCCGTTTAGACAATATTTAGATGCAAATGAACCGTCCCTTGATGTGTTTGGATCACCATCATCGTCAAACAAGGGGCCTTGCTCGGTAAAAGGAAATCCAAGGGTAGGAAGTTTTTTCTTCGACAGCGTAAACGCCTCCTTAAAATCAATTCCCATTTTTAGATAGCCAAAAAAGATTTTACTAAAGGACAGATAACCATCATTGTCATAATAAGCCTTAGTGTCATTACCAGCGCTTGTAATGATTATCCTGTTCTTCCCTGAAAGGTCATCCACAAGAGACCCTGAATAACATGCCTCAAGTATGGCAATAATGGTGTTGCCTGTAACAGATTGATAGTCGTCAAAAAGTCTTTTCAGGGTCTGAGCATCAATGGTCTTATTTTCAGGGGAGATGATGAGGCTGTCTTCCCCGCCATGGTCAACAAAAATAAAGAGAAGGGGCTGATCAAGCCTGCCCTGTTTTTTTGCCCATGAGAATGCCTTTTTTATTTCCTCAAGCCCAACAGGCCCATCAACTACATTCTTATCCATCCAGCCATCTCCGTTTATGTCTATGTCATATGTATGGGAGAGGAAATATATCTCTGAATTGTCATAGCCGCGGGCAAGAAGTGTATTATAAACATCGGTCGCTATGTTCTTTATGGCAATGGCGCCACTCGTTTTCTCATTATGTCCCATCCCCCTGGGATGAATAAGGATGGCAGCACGCTCTCCATAAAGAATCTCTTCCTTTTGGGATTCATTTGTGATGGCCTGAGCAATCTTTTCTTTTGAAGAAAAGGTCATGTGGATAAGACCACCACCACCCCCAATCCATAACCCTCCTGCGCCATCGGATAGAAGAGACTGAACCCAATTATCAGGAAGTCCAGAATTATCCTCATTAAATACTTCCCAAGTGCCATATCCATTATAATGTGTTAATCCTTCTCCAGCACTATACCAAGTTCCTGTCCCAATCCATATCCCGCCCCCTCCATCGGATATTAGGGTGCTAACCCAATTATCAGGAAGTCCAGAATTATCCTCATTAAATACTTCCCAAGCGCCATATCCATCATAATGTGCTAATCCTCCTTCACCAAGCCAGCTCCCAGTCCCAATCCATATCCCGCCTGCACCATCGGCTATTAGGGAATTCACATAATTATCAGGCAGTCCGGAATTATCCGTATTAAACACCTCCCAAGCGCCATCTTTATGGTAATGCGCTATTCCTCCTCCTCCTCTCATCCCGATCCATATCCCGCCTGCACCATCAGATATTAGGGAATTCACATAATTATCAGGCAGTCCGGAATTATCCGTATTAAACACCTCCCAAGCGCCATCTGCATCATAATGCGCTAATCCTCCTTCAAAAGTCCCGATCCATATCCCGCCTGCACCATCGGCTATTAGGGAATTCACATAATTATCAGGCAGTCCGGAATTATCCGTATTAAACACCTCCCAAGTGCCATCTGCATCATAATGCGCTAATCCTCCTCGAGTCCCAATCCATAACCCTCCAGCGCCATTGGATAGAAGGGACTTAATATCATTATCAGGCAGTCCGGAATTATCCGTATTAAATAGCTTCCAAGCGCCATCTGCATTATAATGCGCTAATCCTCCTCGAGTCCCAATCCATAGCCCTCCAGCGCCATCGGATAGAAGGGACTGAACCCAATTATTAGGCAGTCCGGAATCATCCGTATTAAACAGCTCCCAAGCGCCATCTTTATGGTAATACGCTAAACCGCTTCCACTAGTCCCAATCCATAGCCCTCCAGCGCCATCGGATAGAAGGGACTGAATCCAATTATTAGGCAGTCCGGAATTATCCGTATTAAATATTTTCCATATACCATTTTTATCATAATGCGCTAACCCTCCAGCATTTTTACTAAATCCAGTCCCAATCCATAGCCCTCCAGCGCCATCGGATAGAAGGGACTGAATCCAATTATTAGGCAGTCCGGAATTATCCGTATTAAACGCTTCCCAAATGCCATCTGCATCATAATGCGCTAAACCGCTCTCCCTGGTCCCAATCCATAGCCCTCCAGCGCCATCGGATAGAAGGGACTGGACCCAATTATTAGGCAGTCCGGAATTATCCGTATTAAATATTTTCCATATACCATTTTTATCATAATGCGCTAACCCTCCAGCATTTTTACTAAATCCAGTCCCAATCCATAATCCTCCAGCGCCATCGGATAGTAGGCAATTAACCCAATTATCAGGCAGTCCGGAATTATCCGTATTAAACACCTTCCAAATGCCATCTGCATCATAATGCGCTAAACCTCCTCCCCAAGTCCCGATCCATAACCCTCCAGCGCCATCGGATAGAAGGGACTGGACCCAATTATTAGGCAGTCCGGAATTATCCGTATTAAACGCTTCCCAAATGCCATCTGCATCATAATGCGCTAAACCTCCCCCAGTCCCAATCCATAGCCCTCCAGCACCATCGGATATTAGGGAATTCACCACATTATCAGGCAAACCATCAAATTTTGTAAAAACCCTTAACAACTCTCCTGTAGCCTTATCCCTCTTTTCAAGCCCTCCATCTGTCCCAACCCAGAGATAGTCTTCATCTGTCAAAAGGGCTTGTACATAACTTCTATTGCTAAACACCTCCCAGTAAACATCCTCCCTTCCCATTACTGCTTGATAGGCAAGAAGATTTGCTACCGATACCACTATAAGTTGCAACCATACTATTGCAACTATACATCCCCCCAAAATTTTTTTTCTGAACATTACACCGCTTTCCTTTTTATTGCAGGATTTAGATTAAGTAACATTTTTCAATCTGATATCTTAAATCTGATATCTCTAAAAAAGTGATATCTATGAATGATAATGGACATCCTCATAACCGTAAAAGCATAATTGGACATCCTCATAAAGGCATGACCATATCATAATAATCATTTCCAACGATGTCATTTATGACTATTGCGGGAAAGCCCTCTACTTCAAGCCTGAACATTGCCTCTGGGCCAAGCTCTGGAAAGGCTATGACCTCTATCTCTTTCACGCATTCAGAAAGATATGCCCCGGCGCCCCCAAAGGTGGCGAGATACACTGCGCCACGCCTTACTAAATGCTCTTTCACTTCATCAGAGCGCCTGCCCTTGCCAATAAGGGCCAATGCGCCAGCGTCTAAAATCTTGGGGGTATATGCATCCATCCTGTAGCTTGTAGTCGGGCCAAGAGAGCCGGCAACCCTGTTGGGAGGCGCTGGAGTTGGGCCGACATAATAGATAATAGCCCCTTTTAATGAGACAGGAAGGGGCATATCTTCCTCTATAAGCTCAACAAGCCTCTTATGGGTCATGTCTCGCGCCCCGTATATCGTGCCAGTAATGGTCACCCACTCCCCTGCCCTGAGGCCCTTAACATCTTCCTTTATAATTGGCGTAGTAAAAAATTTTTTCGTCATTATTTATTTAAGGCTACTATTAAACCTGTTCTCAATTAGAAATACTGTTAAGTTTGAAATCTATCCCATAATAATAATAATGTTCTAATAATGTTCTAATAATATTCTATAAAGAAATTATCCCTGTTGCCCTCCTTGCGGCATGGCATTGATAATTTACCGCTACTGGAAGGCTTGCAATATGACAGGGATACACCTCAACGGAAACCCATAACGCAGTAATTGGGCCTCCGAGCCCCAAAGGGCCTATACCAAGCCTGTTTATAGATGATAAGAGCCTTTGTTCAAGGTCTCTTATATCGTCTCTTTCATGGTGGACGCCAATTGGCCTTAAAAGCGCCTTTTTGGCAAGCAGGGCGCACTGGTCCATTGTGCCCCCGATGCCCACACCTATAATGCCGGGCGGGCATGGATTAGGCCCCGCCCTCTTCACCTGAGAGACTACCGCATCTGTAATGCCCTCAATGCCGACTGAAGGGGATAACATAAATAGGGCGCTCATATTCTCACTGCCGCACCCCTTGGGCAGTATGGAAATCTTTATATCGCTGCCCTTCACGATATCAGTATGAATTATTGACGGGGTGTTATCGCCTGAATTGGCTCTGGTTACTGGGTCAGCTACGGATGCCCTCAGAAATCCCTTTTTGGTCCCTTGCCTTATCCCCTCATTAATTGCCTCATATATGTCAAAAGTAATTGAACCCCCTACCCCTGCGCCAAGCTCAAGAAAAACACAGTCTATGCCAGTGTCCTGACATATCGGAATCCTCTCCTCTCTTGCAATTAAGGCATTTTTAATAATAATATCAAGAATATTCTTATAATGATAATTTCTATGGATGGTGCGGGGTTCTTCTTTATGATCCCTTGCCCTTTTTAAGGCGGTTAAGACATCATCAGGAAGCTCAATCGCTGCCTTTACTGCGAGGTTACAGACAAAATCTTTTATTGTATCCTCTAATGTCTCCCTTGTTGCTGTCCTTTTTAATATAGACATTTTAACGGGTTATAATATTTTAAAAAGACAATGCGTACTTATCGCAATAAGAACTCTTAAAAGACAAAATAATCAACCTATATAGCTATTATCCTTCTTTCTAAGAAGGAACACCCTATAAGCAGCAGGAAACAAGACACAATAGAGATGGAAATCATCGTCCATTGATCTTATCTCTCAACTTACCTGATGGCCTGAAGGTAACAATCCTCCTTGGTTCTAATATAATGGGCTCGCCTGTATGCGGGTTCCTGCCACGCCTTGAGCCTTTATCCTTTATACAAAATTTGCCAAAACCGCTTATCAATATATCTTCGCCTGCCTCTAATTTCTCCTTTATAATTTCTAATAAGGTCTCTACGTAGTTTGCGACCTCTGTCCTCTTAAACTTCTCAGCCCTATAAAGTTTTTCAATTATATCTGCCTTAGTAAGAGTCATAATTTTACCCCCAATTTTTAATATCAAATTAGTCTTACATAAGGGAAATACATTAAAATGTCAAGTAATAATAAAAAGATAATTTAACGCCTGCGCAGCGCCATGAAGATAAAAAAGGCAAATAAATATTTTAATGCTTTATAATTTATCTAATAAGTTTGCCATACCATACAATTATGTTACAATAATATCTCTATCCTTAAGTTTTATCCTTAGGCGGGGGAATAATGAAAATATTGCTTGTCTATCCATATTTTTTATCAGAAAGGGGCAAAGATTATGATGTAAGGCCAATGCCTATAGGGCTTTATTATATCGGGGCAATGCTCATGGCCGATAAATATGACGTAGAGATAATAAATCTCTACAACATAAAGGGGGACCTCAACAAGCTAAAGTCAATATTCGCTAAGAGGCAATATGACTGTCTGGGGGTCTCACTCTTCAATGGCAATAGATTTGGGGCGCTTGACTGCGCAAAGGCATCAAAAGAGGTAAACCCTGACGCAAAAGTGATATTTGGAGGGGTCGGGGCAACATTTCTTCCTGAGTTCTTCCTAAAATTTTTTCCATTTGTTGACTATATCATAAGGGGAGAGGGAGAGGCTACTTTTAAAGAGCTTATTGAATATATGAAAAGGGATATGAAGGCCGCTTATAGCCTGTATGATATTAAGGGACTATCCTTCAGGGATAGTGACGGGAATATTGTCCATACGGAAGACAGGCCATTTTTAGATGAGCTTGACAGTCTCCATGACCCATCAAAATATTTCTCTTTTCAGCATATAATCTCTTCAAGGGGCTGTCCCTGGGACTGCTCCTTCTGCGGCTCTCCCGCCTTCTGGAAACGAAAGGTCAGGTTTCACACCCCTGAATATTTTGTTGAACAGATGAAAAGACTTTATAAAAAGGGGATAAACTTCTTTTATGTATCAGATGATACCTTTACCCTTAAAAAAGACAGAGTAATAAGGATATGTGAGCTTATTATAAAAGAGGGATTAAGGGTAAACTGGTATGCAATCTCTCGGGTCAACTGCATTGATAAAGATATTGCATACTGGATGAGACGGGCGGGATGTATACAGATAAGTTATGGGGTGGAAAGCGGTTCAAAAAAGATAAGAAAGTTTTTTAATAAGGCGATAAAGGATGATGATATTATAAAGGCATTTGAGATAACAAGGGAATATGGCATGATACCAAGGGCATACCTTATATACGGAACGCCTTATGATACAAAGGAGACCATTGATGAAACAGTTGGACTTATAAAGAGATGCAGGCCATTATCTATGGTCTCCTATGTGCTTGATATATATCCCGGCACTAAACTTTATGAAGACCTTAAAAAAAGAACAGGGATTACGGATGATATCTGGCTGCAGCCTATTGAAGATATTATGTATTTTGAGACAGATATAAATATGGATGCTGAAAAGGTCATAAAGACGGGCAAAGAGATAAAGGGGGCATTTTATTCAATGCTTCCAGATTTTATAAAGTCTCTTGAGTTTACTGATATTAAAGAATTATATTCTCAATATTCTGAAATATGCTCTCGTCTTGGATTTTCATTAACGCATGGGGATTATGCCTCAATAGACCAGATACCCTTGAAACAAGAGACAGGGGAATATATGTTTAAAACTGCCCTGAAATATTATAAAAATCCTGATGCCTATCTTGGACTTGGGCTTATTTATCAAAAGAAGCGTGATTTTCAATCATCTTTGGCGGCGTTAAAGGAGGGTCATGAACTCTTTCAAGACAATAAAGACATTGCCATAGCGCTTGGCATCACGCTGATGAACCTAAAAAAGTTTAAAAAAGCCTCTGAACTATTTGAAAAATTTAATAGCAATGGGGAACTGGAGGAATATTTAAAGATATGTTATGCTAATTTTAGTTAATAATGCTATCATATTATAAACATTCATGTCAATTATTTATTGACACCCAAAATCCACCGCTTTGAGGTGGACCCCAATGTCAAGACAAAAAATGAGGTTTTTTAAGGTGGATCATTAACATGCTCATTATTGCAATATTTAAAATAAACTTCTGCAGGAGTTT
>JALWQB010000109.1 GCA_026994795.1 Deltaproteobacteria bacterium | reverse complement strand
CAAGATATGTATTATATGCCTCTTTGAGCCCTGTTGCAATATCGGTTTTTAATATCCCTATATCTCCCATTATAGAGAGAAGGGCGGCGGTAGATGTTTCATAGAGAAGTTGAGGGTATTGACTACAGTTTATAAGGTAATGATATTGAACAAAGAATTCTATATCAGTCATGCCTCCTTCATCGTTTTTTATATGAAAAATCCTGCCGTCTCCCATAGAGAAATTTTCATTCTTACTATAAGTTCCATATTTCTTTATGGCTTTTGAGCGGCTTTTATATCTTAATAGCCTATATCTCATGTCAATTATTTGCTGTTTTAATGATTTTTTATCCCTCTTTACAGTTAAGATTTCAGCCCTTATATCCTGAAAGCCCTTTTTTATGGCTTCACTGCCATATACGCCCCTTGCCCTCACAAGCGCTTGATGTTCCCATGTCCATGCCTCTTTTTTCTGATAGTCTCTAAATCCCAATAAGGGGGTTACAAGCACCCCGGATGCCCCATCGGGCCTAAGTCTCATATCTACCTCATAAAGCCTGCCTGCCTGCGTCAGAGTTGTAATGTTGTGAATGAGTCTTTGGCCAAGACGCGATATGATATATTGGTTTTTATTAGGGTCGCATGACTTGTTCAAGTCATTATATATAAATACAAGGTCAAGGTCAGAGGAAAAGGCAAGCTCTTTTGAGCCAAATTTTCCATAGCCTACAATTAAAAAGTCATCTAATGACAGTTTTATATCAAAGCGCCTTTCAATATATCTCTTTGCCTCATTAGCAGCCTCTTCCAAAAGTATTTCAGCAAGCATCGTGTTTTGTGAGGTTATGCTTATGGCGGACATCCCTTTTTCAATGCCAAGAAATGCCAGTTGAAATACAATATTGTGTTTAAAATATCGCAAGGTATCTAAGAATGCCTCATGGTCAGCAGGGTTATTTTTTAAAATCTCACTCTTAAGTTGCTCACTCATTTGCTCTTTGGCGTTTAAGACGCCTTTTTCAAATGGCTCAGGCGATATCAGGCATTCAAGCATGGCGGGGTGGCGTGCAAGATACATGGCTATCCACTTTGCATCTGCCGCAAGCCTTAACGCATTTTCCAGTATCGCCTTATTTTCCGATAACATAGCAAGGTAAAACCCACGCCTCCCTATCCCCTCAAGCACGCTTAGAAGGCGCAAGATGGCAGTATCAGGGTGTTTGAGCTTAGAGGCCAAGGGGATTGCCTCAATAATAAGCCGTTCCAAAAAGCAATATGTCTTTTCCGTCATAGCCCTTGCCATAGGGGAGGTTAATAGACTTGCTATCCCTTTAAGGGTCTCTGCTGGCTCTTTATAGCCAAGGCCCTTTAAGAGTGAAAAGGCAGCCTCTTCAGACAGCGCCCCCTTTAACATAGCGGCTATCTCTTCTTTAGGGTCATTATCAGCATCAGAGGCATTGCCTGAAAAGAAGAGGGCATTAAAATTGGAGTGAACCCGTGTAGTTACGGTATTTATATGGGCTAAAAGGGCATTTTCATCACAATGGCCGGTAATCTCTGACAATTTTTTTAGGCTGTTACAGTCAGTTGGCATGTTGTGCGTCTGCTGGTCTTCCCTTTCTTGAAGGGCGTTTTCTAATTTTCTTAAAAAGATATAGTCGTTAATAAGGTCATTGCATACGGTTTTATTTAGTAGATTAAGGCTATTAATTGCCTGAATGGCGCTTATAGTTGATTGCGTCCTTAGCTCAGGGCGCCTTCCTCCATGAATAAGCTGGATTGCCTGAACAAGGAATTCTATCTCCCTTATCCCGCCTTGCCCGAGTTTTATATTCCTCAAAAGGGCCTTTTTCTGAGCCTCCTTTTCTATAAGCGTTTTCATCTGTCTAATTGCATCTATTGCGCTATAGTCAAGGTATTTTCTATATATAAACGGCCTGAGATGAGATAAAAAGGCGTATCCTGCCTCTATAGCGCCGCATATTGGCCTTGCCTTAATCATTGCATAGCGTTCCCATTCTCTCCCGTGTATCTCATAATAGTCTTCCATCTGTTGAAGGCTCATACAAAGGGGCCCGTTGTCTCCAAAGGGCCTTAGCCTCATGTCAACCCTGAAACAAATGCCGTCTTCAGTCTTGGAGCCAAGTATATTTAGTAGCTCCCTGCATACCTTTTGCCAAAATTCTTTTGGCATCATCTTATTATTAGGGGAAAATCCAAAGATAAGGTCAATATCAGAGGAAAAATTTAGCTCGCCTCCCCCAAGTTTTCCCATGCCAAAGACTACAAGCCCTGCTCTATGCCATGTCGTCTCTTTTGACAGGCCATATTTATTAGCTATTTGTGAATAGGCGTAATTGATAGAGAGGTCAATGATAAATTCTGCTAATATGCTTATTTCTTTCAATATTAACAAGGTATCTGAGATGCCTCCAAGGTCAATGAGGGCAATCCTTGCCATCTCCTTTGCCCTGAAGACCCTTATTGCCTTTTTAAATAGCGGTGGCGGGCTTGCCTCAAGCCCCGAGCAGCTTGGCTCAATACCAATGAAGTATAGGACCTCCATCAGGCTATTTAAAAATCTTTTTTTTATAGGATATTGGCCATCTTTTGGGGAGATATATAGGGAGATGTCGGGATAATTTTCAAAAAGTCCTTCTATAAGAGGAGGATAACGGTTATGACAGCGCCTTAAAAAGACACTGTAAGAAAGGAGCTTGTTGAGTGGAATAGGGTCATTAAGGCAGTTTTTTGTATTCATAATCCATAACATTTTAGAATAGCCATTTCTTTTCACAAAACGCCCATTAGATTCAGGCGGGGCGAATATGGCAGGCGTTTTTTAAAATATTCCTCAAGAGTCAAGGCATGTTTGAGTAATTTACGGGGTTGCTCCTTGCAGCCTGGCATTTTAAAATGACCAATGCCTCTTTTACTATACTTAATAAATGGATTGGCGTAAAGGTTAAGCATCAAACCTTTTGAACTTAAATCCTGCGCGGCAAAAGGGGGGGCAAGCAAAGTTGTCCGGGGCATGAAGCGCCTAATCGCACCTGCGCCCCTCACGCCTCAAATCTTGGGGCTTGTCATACAGGATTTAGATTAAAGCATATTCGTTGACAACATAAATTAATATGGCCAAAACAGTAGAAAGTTCTCTATATCTATGTTATCAATTTAGGCTCATTTAATATAAGTTAAAGGAGCGGTTATTAAGATGGCCAATAGTGTTAATGAACAAAACAGGGATAAAAAAGATAGGGTAAGACCAAAAGAGACAGAGCAAGAGATGTTACTGCGCCTACAAAAGGATTTTAAGGAAAATCCAAACTCAGTCATAGCTGCCCACAGGCTTGCCCTTGCATACTGGAGAAATGAGATGCTTGATGAGGCGGTCTCAACCTTTAAAAAGGCGCTTTTAATAGACCCAAACTCGTTTGAAATCAGGATTAATCTGGGCACGCTATATTTTCAGATGGGACGCCTTGAAGACGGCATTGAGGAGAATAAAAAGGCAGCGGAGATATACCCAAGGGCAGCAGAGGCATACGCAAATATTGGGAGCGCATACCTTCAAATGGAAAAGTGGCAGGAGGCATGCGAATATTTTAAAAAGGCATTGTCAATAAAGCCTGAGATGGTGCCGGCATGGACAAACCTTGCATCTGTCCTTGTAGAGCTTGATGAGATTGACGATGCAGTAGAGGCAGGGGAAAAGGCGGTAAGCCTTGCCCCTACCTTTAGCCTTGCGCATAATAATCTTGCAGTAGCCTATTATTTTAAGGGAGATATTGAAAAGGCAAGGAAGCATGGAAAGAGGGCAAAGGAGCTTGGCTATCCCGTGCATCCTGACTTTCTAAAAAAGATTGAGTTAACTGACTAAGATATAAATGGATACTTAATTCTTAACATAAACGGTAAGGGATTATGAAAACAACAAAAGCATATCCGCCGCGATGCCCCTTTTGCGACAGTCTTATAGACGCCCCTGTAGAGCTTGAGCCCAAAAGGCTAGGAGATTTCGCCTATGGAAGGTGTCAATGCGGGGCTGTTTATGTATATGATATAACAGGCCATAACATTGGCGCGGCCTTTGTGGAGGCCCTTGGCTATGGATGCAATTTTGACTGGGACCTTGCATGGGGGCTTATGCCGGAAGAAGACTATGTGGATGCCCAGCTTGAACGGTATGACCTAAAGAGCCACCTTATTCATCCATCAGGGAGGACAGAAGATGAGAGGGTTGTAAGGGGCGTGTTGCTATTTATGAAGTTTGCCCCTGAAATCACCTCGTTATATGGAGATAGCATGGAAAAAAAATTTAGTAACCCTAATAATGATATGAATAATAAGACAGATAAAAACATGAAACAGACCCCAACAGTTAGTATCACTTTGTCAAAAAGAGAGATAAAACGCCTTATACAGGACGGGGAAGATGGCTATCTTGAGACAATCGCCATAGCGTCCCAGAAGGACAAAAAGGTATTAAACAGGCTACAGCAGCTCTTGTATTCTCCTGACCCGTCAATAAGATGGAGGGCAATTCAGGCCATAGGCAGGGCATCCTCAGTTATACATAAAAACGCCCCTGCCTTTATAGGCGAGTTTTTAAGACGCCTCCTGTATTCGGCATCAGATTCAGCAGCAGCCAATTGGGGCGCTATAGAGGCATGTGGAGAGATAATCAGGGAAATCCCGTTGACATTTGACGTATTCATAAGGGAGCTGCTTTCCCTTATGAGATTTGAAGATTTAAGGCCAAGCATATTATGGGCATTATGTCGTATTGCTGAAAAATCGCAAGAAAAAGTAAAAAAACGGGCATTGTTTCAGGTTATATCCATTTTAGATGCTGCCAATAGCAATGATGTTAATATGGGAAAAGAAGATAACACAACTCATAAGTCTGCTGATACTGATAAGATGTCTGATAATATTGATGCTGAGGTCAGGGGCATGGCAATAAGGCTTATGGGGATTTTAAGGGCAAAAGAGGCCCTAAGGCTTATTGATAGCGGCATAGATGATGAAAGGGAATTTTCTTACCTTGATGCTGACCCTGAAGACGAATTAAATGGCATCATGCGCACAATGACCATAAGCGAGGCATCAAGAAAGGCAAGACAGCTTATTGAGGCAAGAGAGGAGAAAGATATTATGGATATGGAAAGTGTGAATTCAGGCCATATAAAAGAGGCTAACAAGCTCTTTAAGGAGGGAGAAGTCCTTGCGCATCAGGGCAGGAGCCTTGATGCAATGGATAAATTTCAAGAGGCTCTGGCTATTTACGAAGCTGAACAATATGAAAGGGGCATTGCCAATACCTGTGAGCAACTTGCAGATTTACACTGCTTCAGGGGCAACCTCAATCAGGCCATACCGCTTTATCAGCGTTCCATGACAATATGCCAGAAAAAGGATGACCCTGTCAGCGAGCTGATTGTAGTTGAAAAGATAATAGATGTTTATAGAAAAAAGGGTGAGATATCGAAATGTATGCCATATTACATGCGAGCCCTTGAGATAGCTGAGGCGGCAGGCGATGCAGGAAAGGCAGGATATTATCTTACAGGCATAGGGGATATATATCAAAGGACGGGCGATATAAATAAGGCGTTAGACGCATACAAAACTGCTCTCAATATATTTAAACAGACACGCTCAGGCGAAAGGGCAAGGATACTGGAAGAGGGCATAAAAAGGCTTGAGGAGATGTTTTCATAAGATTAAGTAAAGTTTTACCCCCTGTATGGGGTTAGAAGAAAGGAAAGAATGGCGGGGCCGACGAGACTCGAACTCGCGACCTCTGGCGTGACAGGCCAGCGCTCTAACCAAACTGAGCTACGACCCCGCTGAAACATTACAGACTGTTCAGTTATCTAATTATATTTTAATAATTTTAATAATCCCGCCTAATTGGTAGGCGGAACAGGATTTGAACCTGTGACCCCCGGCTTGTAAGGCCGGTGCTCTCCCACTGAGCTATCCGCCCAACATCTAACAGGTGAAGGCCTTATTACCATAAA